>DAICZM010000080.1 GCA_027311145.1 Ktedonobacterales bacterium | reverse complement strand
TGCCTAGACAGATGGGCTGAGGCACGTGGTGGCACAGGCGAGAACTGTGGTATCGGTGTGATAGGTTGCCTATGCGCACTCGACTCAGCCTCATCGCCAGAGGTAAGATATAGCCCCAAGATATGCTGTTGCACCACCGGGTCAATCCACACGGAGGAACTGATTGAATGCATCGCTTGCCCATAGGCAACCTGCTCCTCAAAACCCTGTTGTTCTGACACGATTGCTCTCGCTATCCATTCTCTCTGCATACCAGACACTACCTTTTATGCTCTATTGCCAAGACACAACATCTTCTATACCCGCCCTTATAAGCACCTCTAGCAGAAATGAACGCATAGCAAGAACGTTTTCGCCCTTTTTTCCACAGGGCCTATCCTGCAACCTCACCGTGCTAACAACAAGTGCGGATTTTTTCGCAGCACTGTGTAAAATTTCTCATTTTCAGGCAAACGTACAAGCAAATATATTCTCACGAGGAAAAAGGAGTGCAAAATACAGCAACAGGCTCTACAGGCTTTTTTATGCCAACCGTATAGGTCGCGAGATTGCGATGCAAAACAGTGAATGCGTCTTTGGCACACTTCTTGCATGTATAGATAAATGGGGGGAGAAATCCGAAATTTTTTCGGGTGTAAAGGGATTGTTAGGCCGCTATTGATCATTACAAGTGGCACTGACAGCCTTGTCTCCGGTTACCAAGTTGTGGAAGTGTTGAAATCTCAACCAACGACACGATGCGTCTATGTTGCGCATCAGGTCGCAAAAGAAGGGATTTTCAGAATTGAGGAGTAGGTATATGGTAGCCATGGTAGAACAGATGGAAGTGGTGAGTTGCCGCGCAGGCATCGTCCCATTTGCTAGCACTTTAGGAGCAGAAAACACAGCATCACGCCTTAAGCCGCCAATGCAGATGAGGCGTCTCTCGATAGAGAACGAAAGCATCCACAGTAAACACAAGTCGGGCAAGGCCAAGACAGCCAAAACGCAGCACGAGGGCGAGAGAGAACAAGCAAACGAATCGACCCCCGACTCAGGAACAGTACACGAGCATGATAGCACATTCGAAGAAGAAAATGTACTCGAAGAAGAGGAAAACACAAGCGACTACGAAACAGATAATGCCATTCGCCAGTACCTCAGTGAGATTGGACGTTATCCCTTACTCAACGCGGAGCAAGAGGCCCAGATCACACGACGGGTCGCGGCAGGCGATCATGATGCCTTACGCCGTTTAATTGAGGCAAATCTGCGCCTGGTAGTTAGCATGGCGAAACGCTATAGCAATCATGGTGTCTCGCTGCTCGACTTGGTACAGGAAGGCAACCTCGGCTTGATTCGAGCAGCCCAGAAATTTGATCCGTCACGTGGGTTTCGCTTTAGTACCTATGCCACGTGGTGGATTCGTCAGGCTCTCAGTCGGGCTGTTGCCGAACATACCCATACTATTCATATTCCCGTGCATATCATGGAACTTATTTACAAAATGAAACGGGTCACCCGTCAATTATACCAGGAACTGGGACACGAACCTACCTATGACGAACTCGCATGCGCCCTTAAAGTCACACGAGAACGGGTAATTGAGCTACATAGTATGGCCGAACTTCCGATTTCGCTCGATGCTCCATTACTTGATGACGAGCAGTATCACCTCGCCGATACGCTTGAAGACACCCAGGCAACTGCGCCTGCTGAGGCCGTTACACATCAGGCATTACGCGAGCAGATCAATAATGCACTCGAAACGCTTAGTCAGCGTGAACGCCAGATCATCGAATTGCGCTACGGGCTACACGACGGCTATTGTCATACCCTAGAGGAAGTGAGCCTTCATTTCAAGTTGACCCGCGAGCGCATTCGCCAGATCGAGGTCAAAGCACTGCGCACGCTACGTCAGCCTATCCAGATGCATCTCTTACGCGATCTTGCCTGATAAATTAGCCTTTACATCCAGGTAAGCTCAAAGTTTGCCATCACTGGTAGCCAGCCCAGGACACGCAGAGTGGCCTGCACAATCTGGGGATCAAACTGGCTACCGGCACAACGTGCCAGTTCAACACAGGTTTCTTCGTATGTACCAGAGGATTTATATGCTCGACACGAGACCATCACGTCATAGGCATCCACAACCGTAACGATGCGTGCCGACAGCGGGATGGCCTCGCCTGCCAGACCATATGGATAACCACCGCCATCCCAACGCTCGTGGTGCGCGCGCACAAAAGGGGCAATCCGTGCGAATACACCACCATGCGCCATCAACATGCGCGAGCCAATTTCTGGATGACGACGTATCTTCATCCACTCGTTGTCATCCAGGCCTGTCGTCTTGTGCAGGATAGTGCCGGCGACACCGACTTTGCCGATGTCGTGCAGCAACGTTGCCAGGCCAGTGAGTTCTCGTTCCTGGCGTGTCATTCCCATATGCACGCACACGCGTTCTGCCAAATCTACCATGCGTAAGCAGTGTTGATAGACATCAGCATCGTGTAACAACAATTCATGCAACAGCATATTGAGTGTCTGCGATGCGCGTTTAGAAAGATGTGCAGTACATGGTAATATACTAACGCACTCTGACACGCTATCCCCATAGGCCACATTGCTATGCTCATGCAACATTGGCAGCATATGCTTCACCCCTTCATGTAGATGCACAACTTCCCAGAGACTCATGACACACGTTTCTTTTGTAAGTAGTAGATACCTATATTAACGCCAATGAAGGCCGAAAAATACCACAATACTTCTCTTCTTTGTGTATTCTAACCCTTCTTATTTTTCTTAAGTTCTTCTACCGTCCGCTGTGCATTCCTGTTAGCATTTATGCTGAATACGCCACCGTTTTTGCGCTCCGTTGCCGAATCACAGCCTTACGATTTCCCAAGTTCATGCTCCATCGCGGCAGAGCTATCAACAATGTGAGGCAAGAGTTTCTCCTGGGCTACCTGCTCGATACCGTCAAGAACCTGAAGAAAGACGGTGACAACCTCCGGGTCATACTGGCTACCCGCACAGCGCAACAATTCGCTCCGGGCTGCTTGCACCGACAGCGGTTTTTTATACACACGTGGCGAGATCATCGCATCAAACGAGTCGATCACTGTCAGAATACGAGCCGGACGGGGAATCTCATAGCCCTTAATACCAATCGGATAGCCTGCACCATCCCAGCGTTCGTGATGGGCTACAACAACATTCGCCAGTGCTGCAAAAATGCCACCGGCCTGTTGCAGAATATATTGCCCGATCTCAGGGTGACGCCGCATGACGCTCCACTCATCTGAGGTCAACGGGCCAGGTTTGTGTAGAATCGCATCGGGAATGCCAATTTTGCCAATATCGTGCAGTAATGCCCCCAGCCGCACAAGATGAATTTCATCTTCCGAGAGATTCATCGCACGAGCGGTCTCCTCGGCTAACCAGACCATACGATGCGCGTGTGCATCCGTGTCGCCATCATGAGCTGAGGCCGCTGCGGTCAGCGCGTTAACGGTTGCAGTAACAACACGCCCCACGGGTATCTCTGCCGCCCGGCTCTGCGCCTCTTCGACGGCTACACCCTCAGTAAGATCTGCAATACTGACACGATTGCGCCCACTATGCTTGGCAATATACATTGCAGCATCAGCTCGTTCGATCAGTTCTTCGCGTGTCACGCCATGCAGCCCATAGAGAGCCACGCCCATGCTCGCCGTCACGGCAATCGGCGTATTGCTTTCGCCATCCTCCGACTGCCAGATACACGCTTTATCCGCGATTGCCAGGCGCAAACGCTCAGCAATCTGCATCGCCTGGCTAATCTCCGTCTCAATCAGGATGATCGCGAACTCTTCCCCGCCGTAACGTCCTACAAAATCTTCAAGACGCAAAACCGAACGCAAGCGACTCGCAACCTCGCGCAGAATGGCATCACCAGCCCGATGGCCCCAGGTATCATTGATGCGTTTAAAATGGTCCAAATCAACAAACAGCACTGCGCACCCGTCAAAGAGACCTTCTTTTTTACCCTCGCGGATCCGCTCGCAGCGCGCCAGTTCCTCGTCTAGCCTGCTCATAATCGCCCGATGATTCGGCAAACCTGTTACAGCATCCGTCACAGCCGCCAGTTGTTGCTCGCGGTAGAGGCGATCCAATTCGTTCAATAACTCTTTTTGCTGCAAAACCAGGACTTCCTGCTCATGATAGGCGTCTTGCAGTTCGGAGCGCAGGCCCATTTCTTGCTGATGCAGCGAACGCTGTACGTGTAAAAGCGCATACATACGAGGCAACTCGCTACCAATCCATGCCGCCAGCAGTGAAAGCAAGGTGATCCCCACAATCAGAAAAAACCATGTCTGATTCGGCAATTGCGCGGGAATCCACGAATTAAACAGTGTTTCCCACATACCAATCAGTGCGGCAATGCCGCCGATTACCACAATCCCTCCGAGAAAAAGACGTTGCGTGCGCGTGATAGGGTCCCGCATTTTGCGCCGATGTACCGCCCAATAAGGTAAGAACATCAATTGCACACTATACCCTGTCCACAGCACACTCACAACCGCCTGAATCACGTTATATAGGGCACTATCGACATTCGTGATATGCGCAAAAACGGCAAGAAAATCTGGCACAACCACATAGGCCAGGAGTGCATTAAGTAAGACAAACACACATTGCGCCACAATACTCAAGACGGGAACACCATGCTGATTGAGACGTGTTAGTTGGATAGGCAGACGTTGATGATGCGCGAGAACTACCAAGAAACGTGCAAATAAGAACAGGTACGTAGTAATAATCAGCAGATAGCACAACACAAAGGTGCTATTGATAAGTGTTCCACTCAAAGGGCCAAAGACACTGTTCATAGTTAGGATTGCAGCACTGTTGCCACCAGCCAGGGCAGATGGCACAACCACCATAATACCAAAAGTTTGCGCAATATAGGCCACAAACGAGAGAGCTGCCCCCCACCAGACATACCTCCCAGCCGAGCGAGTACGGCCTGTCTTGGTACGCAATTCACCACTCAAGATCATTGGAATATCGACACCCAACAAGGCCAGCACGACGATTCCGCCAACACCAAAATTTGCTTTTGCAGGCATCCAGGCTTGTAATGACATGAATGCAATAGCCGCATGATGGCCCATACGGAGCCACCAGATACCCGCAAAGCCCAACAACAGAGATACACTCAGGTAGATCAACGCGACCACAACGAAAACATGGCGCAGCCAGCGCAACGGCAACAAGGCCAACAGTGTCGCCAACGCCAGGACGACCACAATGGCAAGAGCGTCAGTCAGTGGCGAGTTTACAATGCGTGGATGCGTATTTTCTAGCAGCAGAATACACGCATCAACTGCGGCAACGGTTCCCAACATGCCAGCTAACCAGATACAAAAAGTTGAGATGAACCCCCATTTTTCGCCCAAAACCACTGTCACCCAGCGATATGGTCCCTCAGCTCCCGGAAAGTGGCGCGCCAACCAGTTTGTCACATAGGCGATTGGCAGGAGAAAAGTCAGCAGTCCAATAGCCCAATAGGTAAATGCCGCTGGTCCACCAAATTGTACGCCGCTGGCATTTGCCACAAAGACCAGGGTAAAAATACATAACGCCACCAGGTCGCGCATACGCACGACTTTGGGTAAGGGAAGTTCTGGCATATGTATATCTTTATCGGGCGATGCCGTATCTCGCTCCTGTTGCAGAATAAAGGGTGAGGCATACGGCAACGGTTCGTTATTAGGATAGACAGGCGCGAGAGGAGTAGTCATTGAGCCTCCTTGCAGATAATGTACAAAACAACACATCGTCCACTATATGTGTCGGCACAGATCACCTGCTCCTGAAGGGTATGCAGAACACTTGACATCTGGCAAACAAGCAAGTATAGTTGTTCTAGACAGAACATGTCGCCACAACGTAAAATCCGTTCTTCCTCACGCACATCCTCATCATCACAGGAGCCACACCATGCAAGACCCCACTGATCTCGACCGCCTGGGCTTGACACCCACACAACCCTTCTATAATCTCAACCTTGCTGGCAGCCTGGGCGTTCCCTCGCCACAACAGCTCAGCCAGCCAACCCCCCCCGCCACGTTCACTAATACACCCGACTATGGCCTACCCGATTTCAGCACGCCACCGCTGCAAGATGCCGAGCTAGCAACGCCTGGCTTGACGTATATTGCCGCCAATCTTCCAGACCCGCTCATACCCACGCTTTCTCCCAACGAATTGCCCTATGCCCTCTCGATCATCCATCAGCCAAGCTGGCCCACTACATCTGTGCCAGACCGGCCAGAGCTGACTCCAGCAACCACAATGCAGGACCGCCCCGGCGACCTGGACCCGTCCGCGCTCTCCGTACTGGATGCCTCACCACTGGTGCAATTGATCGCGGACAAAAGGTATCCCGCCGTGCAAATGGACCAGCAGGGCGATAACACAACGATGGCTCGCCACCTCACGCTACTCATACAGGGCCTTCAGCAGACAAAGCAAGAGCAGGAAGAAGCACAATGAACACGCCAGCCCTTGCCACTGCTCCTACAATCCTACTGACACTGCAAGGCCAGATCAGTGAGGCCCAGCAACCTGACCAGAGTGGCCACGAAGTCACTGTCATCGTCATTCAGGGCGGCACTAGCAAAAATGGCTATAGCTATAGCGAGGCCACGTTACAAGCTATCATGCCGCTCCTCGAAGGGGCACATGCCTATGCTGACCATGCTGCGAGTCCCGATCAGCTCACTAGGAGCGTGCGCGATGTCGTCGGCTTCTATCACAAGGCCCACTACATCGCCCCTATTGCTGGGCAAGCAGGGCGCGTCGAAGCCACGCTGCACATTCTGGAAGCGGCCTCCTGGCTTTGGTCGATCATCCGCGAAGCCATTCAGCTCGGTCGTGCCAACCTCATCGGCCTCTCCATCGACATCATCGCTCAATGGCAACTTAATGAAACGACAAAAGCCAGAGAGGTCACACACGTCATCACGCTCAATTCCTGCGATATCGTGACACGCCCCTCCGCTGGCGGCACATTTCAGCGCATTCTCCATGCACATCAACAAGGAGCATCAGCTATGGACCATCTCAATGCTCAAGAAGAACATCTCCTTCTGCCTGCTACGCCTGTCAGTACAGAAAGCACACTTTCAACCACCTCCAATGCACCTGCGCCCATTCTCACACAACAAGAGCAGATCAACACCCTGCTACACGATCTTCAACTGGAACGTGCCCAATTGACACTCGAACGCCGCCTGCTCGAATCCACACTGCCAGAAGTTGCGCAAAGCGATGTGCGCCGTCGCTTCGCGGGCCGCATCGTCGAGAGCAACGAGATTGAAGCCGAGATCACCGCTCAAAGTACCCTACTGGCCGCTCTCAGCACGCAGGGCCTTGTGCGCGGCAATACGTATGAGAAACCCACGCTTGGACAGGTGGTCACGGAGTCTGAGAAGGTGCAAGCAGCCTTTGACCGCATGTTTGATCTGGAAATCGACAGCAGCCGCTTCGGCCCCATTCGCGGCTTTAGCAGTATCCGTGAAGCCTATGCCCGTGTTACAGGTGATGCCAGCGTGAGCAGCTTCTCTGATCGCTCGGTGGTAGGCAGCATCCGCGTCTCCGAACATGCTCCTATCGGACGCATCTCCGAGGCCGACACGACAACCGCCTCATTTAGCTACCTGCTCGGCACATCGATGAACAAACGCCTGTTGAAAGACTATCAGGCATGGCCCGCAGAGTGGCAAAAATTCTGTAGCATCGTGCCCATTCGTGACTTCAAGCAGCAGAGCCGCGTGCGTCTGGGAGCATTCAGCTCACTGGCCATTGTCGCCGAGGATACTGCCTACTCGACCATTACGCTGACTGATAGCGCGGCAACCTATGTGCCACAAAAACGTGGGAATCTGGTGACCGTCTCACGTGAAACCATCGTCAACGATGATCTGCAAGCCATCAAACAAATCCCTACCAAACTGGCAGTCGCAGCTGCCTACACATTGGCAGAGTTTGTCTATGGCTTCCTCTCCACGAATCCAGTAATCTACGATGGTAGCACGCTCTTCACGACTGCCGCACCGCACACCAATCTGGGAGCCGCCGCCCTGGCGACCAGCGCGATGCAGTCGGGCGTCACGGCCATGCGTGAACAAACCAACTACGCCGGCAAGCGCATTGGCCTACGCCCACGCTTCCTGATCGTCCCGCCCGAACTAGAATGGCAGGCGATGGTTGCCACCAAGTCAGCCGGCGTGCCAGGCTCAAATAATAACGATATCAACCCCATGCTCGGCTATGTCATGCCCATTGTCGCACCGCAACTGAGCAATACAACACAATGGTTTCTGATTGCCGATCCACGCGAGGTTGACACCATTGAGATCGGCTTCGTGGGCGGACAGATTAACCCCGCCCTCTTTATTCAAGACCAGCCGCTCTTCGGCCTCAACTTTACACAGGATGCCATCTCGTACAAAATTCGCCACGAATATGGCGGCACTGTCGTCGATTATCGCGGTCTCTATCGCGGCATATAAACAAAGGTGTCGCTATCATGCCCTACGACGCTAGCCCGTCTACTGCTTCGCAGTTAGGGCAGGAAAGAAGGTGTCACATGTTTTTCGATCAATATGGCAATCTACTGGTCTCCGCTAGTGCCAACACACCCGTTGCAGTTGCCGATCACGTGCGCGCTTACAGCCTGCTAGGTCAGGGCTTCGTCTATACGAGCGGACAGTTGCAAAGCCCCGCCAGCAACGTCAACTTGGGCCTCTCAGTGTTCAACCCCGCTACCTCTGGCAAGAGCATCCTGCTCTACTCAATCAAAATTTTCTACAGTGGCTACGCCATGTTCTACCTCGTTCCCACAAGCGTAGACCCCGCGCTCGGCAGTGCGGCAGGCGTCACCAATACGCTCTTCAGCTCCGCAAAGACTAGCAGTGCGTCCGCCAGCTATACCAACACAAACTTGACGCCGCCCGCAACGAATACATTGCTAGAAGGCATGCAGTCGGCAGGCAATTACACCATTGCCGACCTGCTCACGAACAACGCAGTCTACATCCTACCCAAGGGCAACGCAACTGGCCTGCTGCTCTTCTTCAACTCACCCGCAGCGAACACCTGGATCGCGGCGATGAAAGGCATCGAATTCTGATCTCAAGTTCTACATTCCACTGGAGGAATTCCTCATGCTAGACCTACTTGAACTGACTTACGGACGCTATAATGGCGGCTCTGTTGCCCCCATCGGCTCCTACCTCAACCCACGTACACTGGCAATTGTGCAGCTTGCCAGCGACGGCACCTTGCCACAAGATGGCACCTTCGTGCGCGTTGACCCGTCGGCAACGCAAACCTTCGCCACTATCGCCACCAATCTCAATGCCTTGCTCGGCACAATATACACGGCAACGAGCTTCCATGCTGGCACAGGAGCAGATACCATCGCAAACCCTGGTTCTGCCAGCGACGACGCCTGATTTTCGTACATTGTCATAAAATCCTGTAAAGATATGATAAATCAGTCTCTACAGGATTTTACGGCAGAAAGTGACCGTATAATCATGCTCATCAAACGCGGTATTCTGCAAGCTTTTTATCCCACAAGCTACACCGCATCGGTCCTCTTCCTCGAAGCTACATCCTACACGCTCTCAGGCATTGCCGTCTCTAACACGCTCGATAGCACATCAGCCAGTGCGGGTGCGTTATGTGCCGTCCTTTTCTTCGACGAGCATAACCCGCAGGATGCCGTGGTGCTTGCCGTTTTCGCCAATGGCTCCAGCGGTTTCCCAAGCCCTGCCCCTGGGCGCATCACACTACTCACAGGCTATCAGCAAATCTACGATGTCTCCATTCCCGCTGCGAGCGTGCAGACCTTCAGCATGATCGGCGGTGCATCCAACATTCCCGCAGGTATCCTCGGCGTCCTTTATAAGGCTTTTTTCACCAGCAGCAGTGCAGGGGCCTTTATCCAGCTCGCGCCACACGGAGCGAGCGATATCACAGCTTATTCCTCGCTTGGCAATATCGCCATCGCCAGCAGCTACCTCAACGGTGAGGGCGTGCTGGCAGTCGATAACGCAGGCCGCATCGATATCAAGGCGACTGGTGGAACCTGTATTGTCACTTTATACACGTATGGCTACGTCATGTAGAGGAATATGCCATGTTGCTTTCCGATGTCGAAACACTAGTGCGCCAGGACCTCTTCGATCCTGTTGGTAGCAGTAGTCCGCGTTGGGCCACAAGCGATATTGACCGCGCCATCGACAAGGCCGTAGATCGCTATTCGCAATACTACCCAAACATCGTCTATATCGATATGCCCACACAGCCTTACCAGCGCACCTATCCCTATCCCACTTCCTGGAACGCCAGCTATCCCGTCTGGTGGCTTGAGCGCATCATCTATCCCTTGCAGGCCTATGGCTCAGCCTTCACCGCTCCCGCAACGGCTCCCGTGGCCAATGCCCAGGCAGGCAGCACGCTGGGGATCGGAACGTATCAATATGCAGTCACCTTCTTAACGCAAGGTGGCGAAACGACGCCTTCGCTACCCTGCACGCTGACCACGAGCAGCGGCAACCAGGCCGTACTGCTCACCGCTATCCCGCTCGCTCCCACCACGACAACCCTACCAACCGCGGCAACAAACACGGTGATCGGACGCAACCTCTACCGCACGCTCGCGGGTGGCAACACGCTCTACCTGCTAACAACACTCCAAAACAACAGCACGAGCAGCTACAGCGATAACGCACCCGATAGCACACTCACAGGGCGTCCACCAGTCCCCAGCATCAACACGTCGGGCGTGATGCTCTGGCCCCCACGTGAGTGCGATTTCGCTGAATACTCCAACTTGTTTGATAGCAGCACAGCCCTGGCCGCTGGCGGCAACCAGGGAGCGCAGGGAGCTATTGGAAGCGGCCTCAGCCCTGTCGGAGCCAATGCACCCAGCTTTACGCTCAAACTCAAAAATGTTGAAGTTCCGCAGGACACAAACCAGATTATGCGCATCTTCTACGCAACCAAACATCAGCTCGACAGCAATGGCTCAACCATCCCCGAAGTACACCGCGACATCATCGTGCTAGGAGCCAGCACATACGCGATACTCGCCTATCAGGTTCCAACCAACGACAATTTTGATTTTCAGGATGGCGCACTGCATGACCGTCTCGACGATACGCACATCCCCACGTCCTGGCTTGCCACCGCCCAGGTTCGTCATGCGCAATTCGAGAGCCGTCTGCTAGAGATTAAGCAACAACGCGACTTCGCCTATGGAACTAGCCTACACTGGGGTGATGTTCCTGTGCGCTGGCCAAGACTATAAGAAGGGATTACACACAATGTTAGAACCTTTGACGCTCTTAAACTTCCTCATCACACTCTGCCTGATCGTGGGCGGCTTTGTAGCCTATCGCCAGGGCTTTGAAAAAACGGCAAACGAGGTACAAGAGCGTGTCATCACGGCTCTTCAGAGCGAGATACACGCTTTGCAAGATCGCGTTATCGCGCTAGAAAAAGAAAACGTGCAGCTCAACCACGTACTCAACACCGTATGCGCCTCCCTGAGCCGACGCGGCATCCAGGTAAAAGTCGATGGTGATACCGTGAGCATCCATGACCATCTCGATGGCAGTTGTGTCTCCAATACACGCATTCAAGGCAGCACGGAAAACAACGCGCAGGAAACAACACGCGGCATGGCCAGCAAAAAGCGGACCAACAGCACAAAACGCACCATGAACGAGGAGCAGCTCTAATGGCAACAATTGGTGTGGATTGTGAGATCATCCTCGATGGCACGGGCTACTTTGTCAAAGCAGGCTCATACCATATGAAGCAACCACGCATTCGCAAAGCCACAACACGTGCTGACGGGACGCTCTCCTATGTGGACCTGGGTCCCGGACGGCGCGCCTGGAGCTTGGTCATCTTGTGCAAAAACGACCTGCTGCGTTATGATGGCACACCAACGAGCCTGACGGGACAGCAATACCGCGACGCTTTGCGTTCTTCTTACAGCCATTCGACAGGTGGGACCGTCCTCTACAGCGATCCGCTCAACGGCACGCCTATCGCCGTCCACATCGATGCCTATGCCGAAAGTGTCCCCGATCTACATGTACAACAGGTTCCGCTGGCCACTGGCAACGCCCCTGCACTCTCCTATGAAGTTACGCTCGAGCTAATAGAAGCCTAAATTAAAGCCGGTGGGAAGCGATTGATCGCTCCCCATCGGCAGCTCTTTTGCTTTTAGAGCTTCTCACGGACAGCGGCCATAAAGTCGCGTGTCGTGGCCTTCCCACCCTGGTCGACGGTCAGCGTCTTGCCATCGCGATAGACAGCGGCGATGGCTTGCTCCAGACGATGAGCTTGCTCGTCAGAACCTAAATAGTTCAACAGGAACGTACCGGTAAGTAACATGGCAGTCGGGTTGATCACACCTTTGCCAACAAGGTCCGGGGCCGAGCCATGAACAGGCTCGAAATAGGCATACTGTTCACCATAGCAGCCACTGGGAGCCAGACCCAGCCCACCAATCGTGCCGCTGGCGGCATCCGCAAGGATATCACCGTGTTCATTGCCCATCACCACGACATCGAGTGTCTCCGGTTCGGCAATCAAGCGGCGCGCCAGATCATCAATCAGAAATTCCTGATAGCTCAAGCTCGCATACTGTTGCACAGTCTCACGCACAATTGCCCGGAAACGCCCATCGGTGCGGGGCAGAATAGAATATTTCGCCCCTAGCGTCACCCGCCCAGGATAGCCAGCAGCCTGTCGTTGCAAAGCCAGTTCGCAGGTTGCATGAGCAATCCTCCGCGCTTGCTCATCCGTGTTGACACGTACAGCATAGCTTCCTTCGACATCCGTTGGCGGCGTTTGCCACCAGGAAGCACTACTTGCCAGCTGGGAAAGTTCTTTTAGATCACCCTCGCGTGGCGGATACATGCCTTCCAGGTTATCACGCACAATCACATAGTCAATGCGCTCAGGATGGAGCATCGGGCTACGATAGCCAGGCGACCAGCGCACAGGGCGAATATTGACAGCGGTCTGCTTGCCCCAGCGCAGATACCACAAGATGGGTCGACTAGGGCCACCACTCGCACCAAAGATTGTACAGGCGGCAGCATCAATAGCGGCGCGGGTCTCAGCAGGAAAGGCCTCTCCCGTGCGCGCTATCGCCTCACGCCCACTGATCGCCTCCTCAAAATGAATGCTTGGAGCGAGTTCTCGCAAGATTTCAACGGTGGGACGCACTACTTCTGGAGCTGCGTCATCGCCCGCAATCACGCACACGGTCGGTGGCATAGACTCCGCTCCCGTTACGGGAAGATAGCGATACATTAGCGCAATGTTCCTTCCTGGCGAATATATTCGATGATCCCACCAGCAGCCACAATGCGTGCCACAAACGGGTCTAATGGCTCGGATTGAAAGGTCTGCCCCGTCGTCATGTTGCGAATACTGCCACTGCTCAGGTCCACCTCGATCTGATCGCCATCATGACTGGCAAGCACGGCCTCCTCGCATACCAACACGGGCAGGCCAATATTCACAGCATTGCGATAGAAAATGCGTGCAAAGCTACGCGCAATCACAACGTGTACGCCACACGCCTGAATTGAGGTTGGGGCATGCTCACGCGAAGAGCCACACCCAAAATTGTGACCTGCCATCACCACATCGCCCACCTGCACCTGTTGCGCGAACGCGGGCAGTATCTCAC
>DAICZM010000007.1 GCA_027311145.1 Ktedonobacterales bacterium | reverse complement strand
ATCTACTAACATCCTACTTATATTGCAAAACGAGGTTTGAAAAAGCGATCTCGGTTCCACTCCAGTTGACGAGCATGCCAATTTGACCTCCTTTGAGCGTATCGTCCTGTGCGCTGCCCAATGTTTTGCTATTGACTATAAATGTGTATTTTGTTCCCTGCAAGGCCACACTCAAGGTATTACGACCTGCCGTGCCATGCCCATAATGGTATTCGGATCCAAACGGATGGGACCAGATTTTTGTCCAAGGGTCTACTGTTGGGCCGTAGCTATCATCATACTTCCAGAACTCATATTCGCCACCGGGTGTGTTTGCCACCTCGAAAGCATAAAACTGTGTCGAATTCTGGTGGCTTGTCAGGTGAAACACCATGCCGAACTGATTGTTCACTGTTGTGTCATCGCCCTTGATCTCCTCAGCCGTCAGTGTATAGACAAACGAGCTGGGGAGCTGCTCGTCTGGTGGTAAGAGGGCAAGCGCACTCGCTCCTGCTCTGACAGCGGTCACATGATAGGCTCCATCTTTAAAGACGTACATGGGTGGCCCGCCGCCACTTGTTGATACCGGCCAGTTGTGCGAATTTGTGCTGAGCGGGTCGGTAAAAATGATATTCGCATCTGCGGTTGCGCTTGCCTGTGCAAACGCGGTCACGCTTGCATTTGGTGTTGCTGCTGTTGTTCCCTGCGTCTGATAGGCGGATGGCGTATGTGCGTGTAGGAACCAAAACGTGCCCGACCCTATTAATACGAGTAAGACGGCGGTTATGAGTACAATCCGTTTGAGATTGCTCCGCAGAAAGGACGGCGCGAGCGTTTGTGTATTGGGTGTAGAGCTATCAGCAGGCGCGGATGCAGGTGGAGCTGGGAGCAGACCTGTGACATAGCGGCCCGGTTGGCCCGCGACAGGCATCTTGACTACGCGCATTGATTGTGTCAGGCGCATTGTAGGACCTTGCCCAGGATAGACGGTTGTCAATGTACCTGTGGGCGTCGGTATTCCTGCTTGCGTGAACGTTTCTGTGTGTAGCGTTTGGCTGATAGGCAACGGAGATACGGGGACCGATACCGATGGGGATGCAGGTAGCATAGACATACTGGGTGCAGGTGGAAACGGTATTTGTGTCATTGACGGGAACTGGGATGATGCCATATTTTGCAATGAGTCTGCATGCTGCATTGCCCCAGGGGCAGGTGAAAATTCGGGCATATCCGGCATCTGCTGTGCTTGTTGGCCTGGTGACTGTTCGCTAAGGGGGGCATCGAGTGGGCGCAACAGGCCTTTACGCCCTAGCAGCGAGCGTGTTGGTGGCAGTGGCGTATCTCCGCCCTGCATCGGCAGTGGAGACGGTGCAGGCGATGGAAATGGTGTGTGTCGACCAGCAGACGGCTGTGGCTGTGGTGTTGTTTCTGGCATCAATAATCCTGTAAATGATGGTAACGTCATACGTGTCTGCGCTACGATATCGTTCTTACGCATGGAGGTAGCTGGTGATGGTGACCTGGGAACCATGCCGGGAGCGGAAAAGATGGGTGGAATGCCCGGCTGCTTTGTGACTATATTGCCCGCATTCTCTGCCGTGGGAGCCTGTGCTTGTTGCCTCGGCATATTTTGCCATGCAGGGTCTAAGAGGCCGCGTGGCGTTGTGAAGGATATTGCTGCCGCTTGTGTCGGCGCGAGTAAACTCCCAGTCCCATCGCCTAAGGTGACACCTGCTGCTGTGAGCGAGAGACGGAAAGCATTTGCCAGATCCGATGCCTGCGCATAGCGGTCGCTTGGGCGTTTTGCTAAGGCTTGTAACATGACCTGTTCGGCGGCGAGCGGTAATTCTGGGCGGAAGCGGCGTGGCGCGAGTGGGGCAACCTGTAAGTGTTGCATGGCAACCTGCATCGGCGTTTGTCCTTTGAATGGAAGCTCACCTGTGACCATCTGGTATAAGATCACGCCCAATGCATAGATGTCGGCGCGTGCGTCTACATCTGTGCCAATCACCTGTTCAGGAGCCATGTAGTCCGGTGTGCCCATTGGTGTGCCGATGCCGGTCAGCGGTGTTGGCTGCGTTTGCCCGTCGCTAATCACTTTGACCAGACCAAAATCACTGAGGAGCAGGCGTTTTTCGGGTGTCATCAGCATATTGGCGGGCTTGATATCGCGGTGGATGACGCCGCGTGTATGGGCGGCCTCCAGGGCAGAAGCCATTTGATCGAGATAATGTACAACCATTGGCAGCGAGAGCTGTCTTTCGCGCTCTAATTCATCGCGCAATGTGCCGCCGCTGATGTAGGGCATCACCAAATAAGCCAAACCATCGCGCTCTCCATATTCGTGTACGGGTAGAATGTTTGGATGATCGAGTGAAGCTGCTGCATCTGTTTCTCGCCGGAAACGTTCTAAAAAAGCACTCTGCTGTTGAGGCATCAGTCGCACCATCGGAAACAAAACTTTTACCGCCACCGGACGACGGGGGCGGGATTGCTGGGCTAGAAATACTGCTCCCATACCCCCCTGCCCAATTAACTTTTGGAGCGTACACGTGCCGAGCGTTGTACCGATTAATGCTTCTGCGTTCATCAATTATGTCCCTAATTGTTTGTCAGTAACAGGTTTTTGAACGCGACTTCTGTCCCGTTCAGGTTTACAATCATACCAATCGTGCCGTTGCTTAGTGCGCTATCCTGGACAGCTTTGATCAACTTGCCATTGACGGTAAATGTGAAGTTGCTGCCGTTGGCAAAGATTTTTACTGTGTTAATGCTTTGAGGCCCATGTCCCTCATGAAACTCTGTGCCAAAAGGCTGATGCCAGATTTGTGTCCAAGGGCTTGTGCTGCTATCGTCATATTTCCAGAACTGATACTCTCCACCCTTCGTGTTCACTACTTCAAAGCTATAGAAAGTGGTAACGGTTTTGCCGTTCTTCGTCTGTTGGTTAAAGCGCAAGATCATGCCAAAGGAATTGACCGCCGAGTTATCGTCACCTCCAACCTCTTCCATTGTGAGTGCATAGCCCAGTGGGCTGCTAAAGGCTTTGCCCTGTAAGACTGTTGCGCGCCCACTGTCGCCGATATCAGTGATGTGATAAGCTCCGTCCTTAAAGGCATAGACGTTAGCAGGCGTCGTGAGCCAGTTATGGGTGTTTGTGGAGAGCGGGTCGAAGAGGATCGTATTGACTTGCGCTGTTGCAGTCACCTGCGCGATAGCTGTTGCTTTTACATTTGGTGTTCCCGTTTTCGCTGCGTTGCTACTCTGGTTCTGAAGAGTGTTTCCACGACTGAACGTGTGCATACGCAGAAACCAAACTGCTCCCACGATACCTGCCAGGAGAACCACGGCCATGATAAGTGAGGCAACTTTTGTCCAGGGTTGCACGGCTTTTTTGGGCAAGCTGCTTGTCTGTGTCTGCTGTACCACTGGTAGCAGGCCCGTGATGTATTGTCCAGGTTGACCCGCGATAGGCATTTGCACGACTTTCACGGGGCTAGTGAGCTTCATTGTATTGCTGCCTGCTTGCTGTTCTGCAACCGGCAGTTGACCTGTGCGCGTTGTGAGGATGGGTGACATCTGCTGCATGGCCGGCAAGACAGCTGTTCCCATTTCAGAGGCAAGTTGGGCGCGTTCACTGGGCACATTTCTGCTCACTGCGGCCATTTGACTCGTGCCAACTTGTGGAAATTTACCCGTGCGTGAGAGCAGGCCGCTACCTATCGCAGCACTCTCGTTGCCCATGGCGGGCATCTGGCCCGTGACCATGCCCGCCCGTACTGCTGGGGACATTCCTGTTGCGCGCGTGAGTAGGCCAGCACCACGATTGGCTTTGATGGTGGGTAAGGTTGAGGTTGGCAGTGCTAAGGCGGTTTCTTCTAAGACAGGGATGCGTGTTCCCGTGATGCCCGCTAATAGGTTATTGGTTGGGCTGAGTGGAATGCCCATGCCGATCAACGTCAGACGGAAGGCATCCGCCAGCTCATGTGCAGTCGCATAACGATCTGCGGGCCGTTTTGCCAGGGCACGCAAGATGACTTGTTCGGCAGCAATGGGTAGCTCTGGACGCAACATTTGCGGTGATGGTGGTGGGATTTGCAGATGTTGTGCGGCAATCTGCATGGGCGTCTCGCCTTGGAAAGGCGTTGTGCCCGTGATCATTTGATAGAGAATCACGCCCAGTGAGTAGAGGTCGGCACGCGAATCGACACCCTCGCCCATCACTTGCTCGGGAGCCATATAGTCGGGTGTGCCCACCGGCACGCCTACGCCCGTCAAGCGCGTCTGCGTATGTTGTCCCTCGGAGATAATCTTGACCAGGCCAAAATCGGTTAGCAGCAAGCGTCCTTCTGGCGTCATGAGAATATTGGCTGGCTTGATATCGCGGTGAATGACGCCATGCTCGTGTGCAACATCTAGGGCGGCGGCCATCTGGTCCAGGTAGTGTACGACTTTTGCCAGAGGCAAGACGCCTTCGCGCTCCATCTCGTCACGCAATGTGCCGCCACTAATATAAGGCATCACCAAGTAGACTAAGCCATTGCGTTCGCCATACTCATGGACGGGAACAATATTTGGATGCTCTAGTGAAGCGGCAGCATCTGTCTCACGGCGGAAGCGTTCCAGGAAGGCGGCCAGTTGATGTGCATTTAATGGTGTCATTGGCATCAGCACCTTCACCGCTACCTGACGACGTGGGCGCGATTGCTGTGCCAGAAATACGGCTCCCATTCCTCCCTGTCCTAGCAAGCGTTGCAGCGTACAAGTTCCAAGTACCGTTCCAATTAATGATTCTGCGTTCATGAATTCCCTTTACCTCTTCTGCTGCTGACGTATATTGGTGTTTGCTTCTTGTGGTATCTCATCCATTCGTTGCGTTCACTCCCACTCCCCTCCTGAGCCACCTCTCATCACGTGTCTTCTGTACATCTTAGTCAACTTGTACAGTTCTGACAATGCATTGCCCACAAGAGCATGACTATAGTAATGTTTGCTGGTAAATATTTGTGCCCAATTCGTATGCTTTATCATCAATAAACGAGCCGTGGGGTCTGTTTGCTATGGCATAGGAAAAGTGGTGTAAGTAGGTACAAGCATGTTTTGCATACAGACTGCCTGTAGTAGGGTTTTCATGGGAGTGGTGTGTCGTCTATATCGTCGAGAGCCAGCGCGTCAGCCGTATCACGATCTTCTTCGGCGTCAAGTGGAACTATTTCAGTGCCAATCTGTGCCACCATCGAGGGTAGCGTTCGGCTCTGGATAATGATGCCGCGCAGGAGTGAGGCCGTTGCTTGACCGAAGAGCGGGCGTATCCGCTCTAAACGTTCGCGTTGTGTTTGCAATTGTTCCAGGCTGTTCTGCTGCGCACGCTCAGTAGGAATGCCGTCCATCATCACGGGGACGGATTGCTCCCAAACATCGCGCGCATCTAAGACCTGCCCGACTGCTGCCTGCACCTGCTGAATGAGGTCAATCGTTTGGTTGAGTAGCATCAAGATGTCGCCTTCGGCCAAATCAATGCGCCGTAGCAAGCCGCCCAGCGACATCCCACGTGCCCATGCCAGGGCGACGCCGTGGAATTCAGGCATGATGCCCGGGCTGAAACTGATCTCGGTTCGTTCCTCGATGCCATGCACGTGTTGCGCGATACGCCAGAGTTCACGCCGTATTTGTACGAGACGCGCATGTACCACGCTGCGATTGTTGAGCCGTTTATCGCTGCCAAAGGCGAACCAACTATGCACCTCAGCCAGCTCGTGGGCGGTTAACTCGTCAAGCGCGCCACTCATGATGAGTTCGATAATCATGATACCGGCTGGATGAAAGATACTACGCAGCACACGTCCCTTGAGCGTCAATTGATCGTCTTGCCCGATATAACCGAGTGCGCGCAGGGCAAAAATTGTGCCGTCGAGTTCTGCGGCTCCTGCGCGACTGAGCGGATAAGCTCCGATGCGCTGACGCCGTTTCTCTAGTGCTGCCGCGGCTCCTTGTGAGCCGGCCCCCTTTTTTTTGCCTGACTTCTTAGCTTTTTGATAGTGTTTCTCCAGGCGTTGCATCTCGTTAATTTCCCACAGCAGATAGCGTTGGTACTCGCGCAAACTGGACGCACAGATGCGTCGGAGATGCTGGAGATCGCCGGGACGCCACAGATTGAGGACAGAGTTGTAGCGCACGACAAAGGAACTGGTGACGGGCAGCAGTTCGCCCGTGATGCGCTGAAAAGAGTCTTCAAATGGCTCCCAAGGCGAATAGGGAATGACGGCTGAACCGTGTGTGTCCATGCCACGTCTGCCCGCACGTCCCGTCAGTTGGCGATATTCATTTGGCGTGAGCAAGCGCATTTCCTGCCCATCGAACTTGCTCAGGCTGCCAACGACGACTGTGCGGGCTGGCATATTGACGCCAAGAGCGAGCGTGTCGGTGGCGAAGACAGCTCTCAAGTGGCCTCTGGCAAACAATGTCTCGACCAGGACCTTGAGGCCGGGCAAGAGACCGGCGTGGTGGAAGGCAATGCCACGCGGCAGCAGATCGGTCAAGGCATGAACTTGTTGTAGGGTTCTGTCCTCTTTGGGCAGGTTTTCAAGCCAGACACCCACCTCTTCGCGGATTTGTAGCTCTTCTTCGGGAGCCGTGAAGCGATGGAGGGTTGCGCTCATGGCGGCTTCCTCCACCACACGCCGTCCGGGTAGGAAGTAGAGGCAAGGGAGCATGTTGGCATCGCGCAGCGCGGTCAGTATTTCACCTGCGGTTGGGGCACGCCGCAGCGGTGGGCGTTTTGCTTTCTGTCCATTCAACCCTTGCGGTGTCAAGCTCTCTCCGTCGGCTGCTGTTATGGTTTCTGTTTGGGTGGCCGGCTGTTTTTCTTGGGGTGGGATGCGCATGGAACGGGGGGGAATGCGTCCGCCATCCCGTGTTCTGAAACGTCTTGGCCCGCTCTCGCGGTGGTCATTGGCCTGTTCCTCGTCGTCTTCGCTGTCTTCATCTTCGTCAAAGGTGTATGTATGGCGGCGTCCCAATATTTGGGCCAGTTTGGCCTCGCCACCTACATTGGGGAAATGTTTCATCCGGTTGCCATGAGCATCCTGTACAAGGTGGAGGATATTGTCAAGGAAGTAGAAGTGTTCGAGGGGAACGGCCCGTTCCTCGTGAACAATCAATGAGATGGGACGATGGACACGGGTAATCCACTGTGCCAGATCGTCTGCGTTGCTCACGGTTGCTGACAAGCCAACTAGTTGTACATGTGAGGGCGAACAGATAATGGCCTCTTCCCATACAGGACCACGATCAACATCACTCAGGTAGTGCAGCTCATCAAAAATGACAAATCCCACGTCTTGTAGGGAAGAAAGCGTCAGGACTTCACCATCCATGCGCTCGCCCCCCCGTTCTAGTAACATGTTGCGATATACCTCGGTGGTCATAATCACAATCGAGGCACGACTGTGTTCAACGATATCGCCCGTGACCAGGCCGACTGTGTCATTGCCGTACAGGTCACGTAAGTCACGGTATTTCTGATTCGAGAGTGCTTTGAGCGGCGTCGTATAGATAACGCGCTGGCCACGCTGTTGTGCTAACCAGATGGCGTATTCGGCGACCAGTGTTTTTCCCGTTCCTGTGGGGGCCGCGACTAGCACGGAATATCCCTCTTCTAACTGTGCAATCGCGTCCAGCTGAAACTGGTCGATAGGAAACGTATAGCGTGCGGCGAATGCGCGCACCTGTTCTGAAAGCTCGTTCCTGACCACTACGTGTTCACCCATTGTCCTTCTTTATAGTGATTGCTGTCATTTATTCCATTGTAGCACTGATAGAGCGAATGGACAAGGAGTGCATGCGCGACTGGTTCAGAACAGATGAAACCAGAGACGGCTCATCCAGGGAAGTAATGTGCTTAGAACAAGGCCTATTAGCAGGAGCAGCACGAAGACCGTTTCGATTTTGAGTGTTTCACGCATCACCATATGGAAGCCAGCCGGTGTGTCGGTACGCATAATGCCCGTGAGGGCGATGAGCAGTGAGGGGAGCGTCCAGAAGGCGAGCAATAAGAAATGTGGTGTGCCACGTGGCAAGGCCAGCGCGGCCACAATGACATAGGCTCCTAAGAGCAGTACGCTATAGAGTGTACGGCTCAAGTTCAGGTTTAGGCGTGTGGCGAGCGTGTATTTGTGTGCTTGTGCGTCTCCCTCATGGTCACGTAGATTGTTTGCGTAAAGGGCGGCGGTTGCCAGTAGGCCGGGTATACAGCCGATGAGGAGTACGCTCCAACTGCCATGATGTGTCTGCACAGCATAAGCTCCCACGGTCATGAGTGGACCAAAGAGCAGAAAGGCCGTGATTTCGCCTAGCATCAGTGAGGATAACGAGCGGTTTGATGCGCTATAAAAGAACGCTCCGAGCAAGCCTACTAGGCCGAGCAAGAGGACCAATGGTGTGCTGATAATGGCGACAAAAATGCCAAAAAGTGTTGCTAAGCCGAGTAGCATGAGACCACTATTGAGGATGGTGACAGGGCGAACAACCCCTTGTTGAATAAGCCCACCTGCTCCAAAGGTATTTGTTTTATCAATACCGCGCAGA
Organism: Ktedonobacterales bacterium; assembly: GCA_027311145.1. Lineage (GTDB taxonomy): Bacteria > Chloroflexota > Ktedonobacteria > Ktedonobacterales > Ktedonobacteraceae > DTNP01. The sequence goes on along the minus strand of DAICZM010000007.1, from coordinate 18,023 downwards.
TAGTCATAATAGTCATTGATAAGATTAGCTCCGCATTGCAACAAGATCACAGTAATCAGTGTGGCGAGAAAATGGGTCACATGAAATTGTCCGAAAGGATGGAGCGTGTTCATGCTCTGCGTCCAGGCCAAGACGCTACCGAGTAGCACGGGTGCAAGTGCAAACACGAAATAATGGGGACGTAGGCCATCCCACCAGATATGCATCCACTCGTTGAAACTACGATGATATTCTGATGGTTGCACCACAAGTGGCACAGGGATACTAATGGCGCGTGTTGCCGCAACCGAGCGAATGGCCACTTCCGGTCGCAGTGCATTGATTGTTTCAAGTGACTCCAGCGGAATGGTCGGGACTTCTTCTGCTTGGACACTTTCCGCTGTGATGACCTGGGTAGAGGTGGTGAGCGCGTTTGACGCGCTTAAACCTTCCATGTTTTTTGATTCCTGGCTTTGCATGGTGTAGTATACGCCCCCCTCTTGGCGTGGTAGGTGCCTGCGTTGTCACTAATAATGGACAGGTTTCCTTTGTTTGCTGTCGGATAGCATGACGCTGTTTGCTGCAAAAAAGTTCCCTGCTTTCATATACGAATGTCCCTTATCTATAGTATACAGAAGAAAAAAGAGTGCTGCTTTAGAGCATGGGTTGCTTCATCCTCGGCTGCTCCAATATCAACTGAAGTGCCTCTAACGAACGTTGTAGTTGTGCCTGGCCGGCGGCCGTTGTCAAGTCGCCACGAGTTTTTTCAAGGATGCCGCGCGTTGCATCAGTAGTACGCCGCAAGCCCGCTGTGATTGCATCGGGAAAGTCGATAGTGACGAGGAGTGCATAAATATCATCCATTGCTGCTAAAAACTGTTCGCAATGCTCAAACCTGTCCTGGCGGAGCTGATCGAGAATGTAACGACGGACTTCGCCAACCGCCTCAGCTAATCCATTGAGGTACGCGGCCCAACCAATGGCAAGCTCATCGGCGCGTGGAAGGGTGTGGCCTTGCACGAGAGCTACGAAGATGGTGGCTTCAGCAAATTCTTTGTGTGCGTCCTGCACGAAGCCCGCATAGTAAATATCAAGATGGTCTTGTAGGTCTTGCTGGATGTCGGTGAGTAGTGCTGCGGCCTGGGCTAATAAGGAGCGCGCGTTTTCAAATTCCTGACGATGGGTAGCACGAATACTGTTGGCGCAGTAGCGAATAGCCGTGCGCGATTTAGGAAGCGCACGTTCGCGTGCCGCATGTTTCAGTGTGAAGTAAGTGAGCGCCAATTTGCTGATTGTATCAAGGTTGTTTGTCATGGTGTGTCTATTCCTTTCCTCTGTGGGCATAGTGTATCATATATTTTGGGGCGTATGCATGCAGGAAACTGTCAGTGTACCTATAAGCTGTGCGCATGAGATATCTTGTGGATCTCATGCGCACAACTTACATATTCTCATCGTTGATTGGAGATGAGCCGAGTATGCCAGTGAAAACGTTCTGTGCAATGCTTTATTTGCGACGGCGTGGACGTTCGTCCTGCACCAGTAATGGAAAGACCTCGATTTCGGGTGGGAACTGCATCTGCGGCAGATTGCCAGACCAGAAAAGATGCTTCATCATCTCGGCAGTGGCATAGAGCAGATGTTGAAGGGCAGACTCACGTCCCTGCTCGTATGCTTCACTTCCTTCATACGTGCCCATGCTGACAAAGCTACTGTGTAGCGGGAGACGCTGGTTGAGGCGCACGAGATAGATGTTCATTTTCACGTCTCCCTGCTCGATAGGCGTCATGACACGCAATTCCGGCATCTGATTGATAATGTCAAGACGATAAAAAACGCCGTAGTGGTCGCGGGAAGCCTGAAAAATGGAAATCTCTGGCATAGAATCTCCTTCGTATGGCTGCGACAACTGTTCCTGCGGGCGTTCCATTGCTACTCCTAGCTCAGTAAGAAAACTATCAATCTGTTCATGGATATTCATGGCTGTCCTCTCTTGTACATCGTCTCTGTGATACCAGTCATCTTCACTAGACTATTCTGATTGCGCCATCAAAAAACGGAAAAATGTTCTAGGAATTTTTTGTGAGAAGATTGACTTTTAGGGCTGCACTACTGTATATTTTGGTGTGGGATAATGGGAAATAAAATCTAAGGCGATATATCCTGTCTCTTTCTAATCTGCTATCATTTATCATAGATAGGCGTCTCTATCGTAGGGTTGGGTATAAATATGCAACAGATGGACGCTCATCAACTGGTTGAGGCCAGTCCGCTCTTTCGTCAGATGCAGGCAGATGAGACTGCCGCAATGCTGGCTTGTTTACACCCGGTTGTCTTTCAGCATGGCACACGGATACTCGAACGTGGCGTATGGCATGGACGCCTTTATCTGATCGCGGCGGGTGAGGTCAGCGTGCTGCTCAGCGAGGAAGAGACAACGCCGGTTGCTATACGCCATGGTGGCAGTGACCAGAGTGACTATATTGTGGCGCGCTTGGGGCCAGGACAATGCTTTGGTGAGATGTCGCTGATTACTGGTGAAGTGCCAAGTGCGACGGTGCGAGCAGAGCAAGATGTGACGCTCTGGTCACTCAAGCACAGCGATTTTCTCAACTTGTTGGGGACGTGTCCCACCCTGTTGCGTAACATCAACACGCTCCTCTCGTACCGTCTGGCACGCACCAATCAACAGTTGCTCGCGCAGCGTATGGCAGAACTCACGCTCATTGTGCAAGTGCAGGGGGCCGCGTCTGCGCTAGACACATCACTCGCACCACATATTGCTGCCGCACTGGCAATGCGCACGTATGGGCGCGTGTTGCTGCTCGAGTTATGTAGCGCAGAAGATGCATCGGCTGTTCAATTTGTTCCACAAGCGATGCTGCTGCGTCCCGATCTGCTTGCCTGTTCCCAAGAGCGGGTTGGCTTGCAAGAGCATCATGCCGCGCTTGTGTCACAAGATGGTGCGCTTTTGGCGGCGTGCTGTGCCCTCACAACGACCCGTGAACAGCTTGCAGCTCTGGATATGAACACGTTGTCAACCTTGACAGACCTCGCTCTTGCATATGACCATCTCCTCCTCATCGCAACTCCGCGCACGCCACCATCGCTGCTTGCGGCGTTAAGCGAACGGCACATGGCGGGCACAGCATTTCCAGTGAAACGGGTGCTGGCCTTGGTTGCGGCTTCTTTAGCCAGTCAGTTTGTGCCGACAATGCTCTTCGATGCGTGGCTGCGCCAGCATTGCGCGTGTTCACTTTTTGTGACTGAGGTCGCGGAGCCTCCGACAATGGCGGTTCAGGAGCGTTATGCGGGTCTGTTTGCATTTCCTGTGACACGTCTGTTGCCCACTGCGTCCTCATTGCTGGTCACCTGCTATGAGCATCGTCTGCCCCTGTGCCGCTTTGCTCTGACAAGTGCGCTGGCACAGGGCGTCGATTTTGTAGCGCGTCACATTGCTCATCAGACGGTTGGCATTGCCTTTGGGGGTGGGGGAGCGCGTGGCTTTGCCCATCTCGGTGTGTTGGCTGGCTTACAAGCCCACCAGATTCCCCTCGATTACATTGCGGCATGCAGTAGTGGCATCATTGCGCCCGGCATGCATCTGATTGGCAAATCATTGGAGGAGAGTGAGGAGATTTTCCTGGAGATACAGCGGCATATCGTGCAGTGGCGTATTCCTCGCACCTCGCTTTTTTCAAATCGCGGCCTTAAGCATATGTTGCGCTCATTGTGCGGTGATCTCTGCTTTGAAGACCTGGAGACGCCATTTGCAATGGTAGCGGTTGATTTGGCGACCCGTGCGGGCGTGGTGTTAGATCGTGGGCCGCTCTGGCTGGCGGGTCTGGCGAGCGTGGCATTGCCGGGCTTCTTCCCGCCCGTGTTGGTGGGTGAGCATATCTTGATGGATGCGGGTATGCATGATCCGGTCCCTGTGCGGTTGGTCAGGAAAATGGGCGCGGATATTTTGTTAGCCTCCGAACTGGGCGGGCAGGAGCCACCCACTCTGGAGCGTGGCGCACCCTGGCTTGAGGCGGCGCATGGGGAGCAGTCGAACGGAAAAGCACCGCACATTATTGATCTGTTGTTGCGCACGTATGATTTGGCGATGGCGACGATTGGCATGCACAGTATTCGCGAGGCTGATGTGGTGTTTCGCCCAAAGCTATACCGTGTTTCGTTGCGCCAGTTCTCTGAAGGGCGCAAATTTGTGGCGGCAGGGCGTGAAGCAGTTGAGCAAGCTTTGCCAGACTTGAAGGCCCACCTGCCCTGGGTTGAGTAGGTTAGCCGCCAGCGCGCTTGACCTGGTATCCCAGGGCGGTCAACTTTGCCATCACTTTATCACAATGGTCGCCTTGAATCTCGATATTGCCATCTTTAACTGTTCCTCCAGAGCCACACAGCTTCTTGAGTTGTTGTGCCAACGTGGTCAGCTCGGCCTCGCTTCCCATCACCCCATCGATAACGGTCACCGTTTTGCCCCCACGTTGTTTGCGGTCACGCATTACACGCACGATGCCATCGCTCTTTTTTGTAGGGGTAGGGCGCCCGCAGTAGCATTGGGTGACAGGGAGACCACAGTTTAGGCAAGTATTCACACGCCCACTGTCGGTCGAATAGACAAGACGATCAGGCATACTAGTTCCTCTCTTATAAGTGCGCTTGCGTTCCAGGCATAGGGGACGCAACGCTGCCGATGGACGAAATAATCCGTTGAAGAGATTGTATCATAAGAAAGGACTGGCGAGAGTGACCAGTGTCGAATGTTGGTAAGCAGCTCTATTCCAGTATGCACACGCAGTAGTTTACACAAGATTTAACACAAGATAGATTCGCTTTGATCTGGAAAGGGCTGAATTTTTTGCAGACTTGCTCGGTTTATTGACAGAAGATGAGCTAAAGGGTATACTGATAGCTACGGGCTACTTGTGAGCAGGCGGGAATAGCTTACACCAACGCTATGAGGAACATTTAGAGTATAACATAGAGTTGAGGGGGAAACTGTGTAAACAATCTTGTGGTGCAGAGCAAGTCCTGTATATTTTAGTCTGGGGATCAACCAGCGCGTGGTATGAAACCGGGGAAAGGGGTCAGGAATGGAGCCTGAAGGGGAAGAAGCCCCCAAAGCCACTCCTATGTCAACATCAGAAGCGGGCCGTAAAGGGGGAAGTAAGGTTCGCGATAAGTATGGTGAAGACTATTACCGACGTATAGGGAAGAAGGGGGGAAATGTCCTCAAGGAGAGACGTGGCAATGACTATTACCGTTCGATTGCTCAAAAAGGTGGGCGGGCTAACGTAGACAAATATGGCCCGGACCATTTTTCAGATATGGGCAAAAAGGGAGGTAATACCACTAAAGCACGACAAGACCCTGATTTCTATAGTCGCATCGGTAAAATGGGAGGGGCAGCGAAGCGCAAGAAAAAATTGCTTGAGGGCGAATAATCCATTCTGGATAGTTCTTGCGTTTCTCTGAAAAGAGACAGAGGGAAAAGCGTTTATCCATTTTTCCTCTGTCTCTTCTCCATTCTGACCTTGTCTATGTGTTGTGGCTACTTTTCTGGGACGGCCGCTTTTGGCGTGATGGTGCTTTGAAGTTTTTGCATGCCGGCACTGATTGCGCCAGTGACATCTGTTTCAGCGGTCTGGCGCGCCACGCGCAGGGCATTTTTAATGGCTTTTGCGTTAGAGCGCCCATGCGAGACGATAGCCGACCCATTGACGCCGAGTAGAGGTACGCCTCCATATTCGGCATAGTCGAGTTTGCTGAAGACGCTACGTAGACCGGGACGTAGGATCGCGGCGGCCAGTTTGCGTAGGAGTGTGCTGGTCATCTGCTCGCGGATCAGGCCCAGCAAACTCTCGGCCAGTCCCTCGCTGAGTTTGAGAACCACATTGCCCACAAAGCCATCGCAGACAACCACATCAGCTTTGCCGACTGGAATGTCGCGCCCCTCGACGTTGCCAATAAAGCGAATGCCCAGGGTCTCTGCACTTGTCTTGAGCAGTTGATGTGCTTCAACAACCTGCTTATTGCCTTTCGTCTCCTCTTCTCCATTCGAGAGCAGTGCGACACGTGGAGATGCGATCTTGAAGATGCGTTCCATGTAGATCGACCCCATCAGGGCAAATTGCTGGAGATATTCTGGTTTGCAGTCGGTATTCGCTCCAATATCTAGAACCAGGCTCGGCAGCCCACTGGTGGGAAAGATGCCGCCTAAAGCGGGTCGCTCGATGCCGGGGATGCGGCGTAAAGTGAAAAGAGCAGCCGCCATCATGGCTCCACTATTGCCTGCCGAGACTGCTCCCAGTGCTTTTCCATCGCGCACGAGCTGTAATGCGAGCGTCATGGATGCCTGCCGTTTGCGGCGCACGGCATCGGCGGGATGCTCATCCATCTCGATCACCTCATCGGTATGCACGATAGGCAGATCAAGACCATTTGTATCATGTTTTGCCAATTCCGCTCGAATTGCCTCTTCGCGCCCAACCAGATAGACACCGATGCCATACTCACGTGCCGCCCGAATGGCACCCAACACCGTTTCTCCGGGCGCATTATCTCCCCCCATGGCATCCAGTGCCACACGCATCCCTTCGCTCATGCCGTTCTCCCTTCGGGATCGCCGATTGTCTCCTTGACCAGTTGTAGCAATTTGTCGAGGTCAAACGGTTTGTAGACGATATGTACCACACCGGAGCTACGAAACTCTTGCTCCTCTTTGCCCGCTTCAAGATAAGCAGTCACAATAATCACGGGAATAGGGTGGCTGGCCGCGCCCATTGCCATCAGCTTGAGTTCGTCTCGTCCATCTAGATAAGGCATCATAATATCAAGCAAGATGAGATCGGGCTGATGTTCGTGTACTGCATCAAAGAAGCGCAAACTTTGCGTCGTCATGTAGGTCTCATAGCCTTCGTCTGCCAGCGCATCGTTCAACAGATCGGCGATATTTGGATCGTCATCCATAATCAGGATTTTTTTTGCCATAGAGCCTGCATTCCCTTTGTCAATATAATTACGTTCGTACTATACTTTGCTATATTGTTGTCGTTGATAAGCCCATTATAGCATCTGGCTGTCATTAATGGATGCTGTGTTGTGTATTTTGTGCTTGTAACAGGACTTCTGGCAAGATGGCTCGACCTCTTGGCGGGGCGAACTGGTGATATTGGTTGTTGTGGAATATCCATTTCTCCTTCATACTAAGAGCATGTCTGCTCAGGAAAAGGAGGAACATATTCATGTCTATCCTGCTAGCCATCATGCCTCTCTTTGTCGCCTTTATGATGCTGGCGTTGTTGCAGCGTAGCGGCGTTCAGTCTGGTTTTGCCACACTGCTCTGCGCCATGCTCCTTGTTATCCTTGTGCCCGCCTTTCGCCTTTCGCTTATGCAGGCCGGTATTGCGCTTGGGACAGGTGTTGGCACTGCATTGACTGTGTTGTATGTTTTGTTACCCGCGTTGTTGCTCTATCAGGTGCAACGTATCAGCGGCAGCATTGTGACGCTCTCGCAAGGTATCGAATGGCTCTGTCCTGACCGCGAGGTGCAGTTACTTCTGCTTGTTATCGGTGTGGCTCCTTTTGTTGAGTCGGTGAGTGGTTTTGGTGTCGGCACGGTAGTGATTATCCCGATGCTGCTCGCGCTGGGCCTTGATACCTTGCAGGCGGCCATGCTGGGACTTTTTGGGCAGATCGCCGTTCCCTGGGGGGCACTCGCGATTGGCACGATACTGGGGGCCGATTTGACGCATCTCTCAGCCGTGTCGATCAGCGCGCAAACGGCTCTGATTGGCGCGCCCTTGCCTGTTGGCTTTGGTTTGCTCACATTGGCAATCGGTGGGGGACGCCATGCACTGCGTCGTCTCTGGCTGGCAGCACTGCTAGCGGGTCTGCTGCTAGCGGGCGGTGAATGGTTCAGTAGCCGTTTCGTCAGTGTTGAGTTGGCGGGCACGTTTGCCAGCATACCAGTGATGGTTTTGCTCGTCCTCTGGAGCCGTTTGGGCAGTATTGATGTGCATGCTCGGATCGAAGAACACCGCCAGATTGCGGCACAAGCGTTGTTGTTGGCAGTCGCGCCCTATCTTATTTTGACTTTTCTTTTGCTGCTTTCGCGTTTTGTCACACCGCTTCAGCTGTGGCTGCAACGAGTCGGTGTGCTGCATGTGGCCGTGATCGGTCTGGATTTCCCGCTGCTGTACAGTCCTGGTTTTTTTATCCTACTGGCCGCGCTGGCGAGTGCATTACTGGCACGGATTGGCCTGAAAGGCTACTGGATGGCGGGACAACACACTCTGCGCCAATTTATCCCTGGTGCGTTGGCGATTGTCTGCTTTCTCGCTGCCTCGCAGGTCATGCGCGCAGGGGGCATGATCGAAGTGTTAGGCACTGCTGCCGCTACACTTGGCAGTGGCTATAGCGGTCTTGCTCCCTGGCTTGGCGCGCTTGGTGGTTGGCTAACCGGCTCTAACGCGGGCAGCAACGCTATGTTTGCGCAATTGCAAGTGACAACCAGCATCAAGGCCCATTTGCCGATCACTTGGGTGATGGCGGCACAAAACGCGGCGGGTTCCATTGCCACAATGGCTTCGCCTGCCCGCCTTGTGTTAGCTGCGACCGCGGTTGGCCTCAGTGGCAAAGAGGGTCAGATTGTGCGCCGCCTCGGTCTGCTTGTACTGCTCGCCGTCGCTATTGTGATGTTGCTGTTGATCGTCCTCTCATTGTGATTGGGGGCTAGCCGTGTGTGGTTGTCCTTCTTCTGTCAGGCTTCATTTGATGATACATGCATGACACCCGTTATATGAAGCCTGACAAAGGTAGTAGGAGCTATTTGTTCGTGAAGTGCCCGGGGCGTTTCTCGTGATAAGCCGCAATCCCCTCTTTCGCATCCTCGCTCTGGAAGCAGAGTTGCTGCAATTCGCGTTCGAGAGCCAAAGCTTCGGAGAAAGCCATCTCGGAGCCGGATTGTACGGCGCGTTTGATGCGTCCAACTGTTTTGGAGGAGCGATTGGGTGGGCAGAAGGATTTGGCGTATGCCATCACTTTTTCCCAATAGCCCTCAGATTCGTAGATATAGTTGATGATGCCCAAGTCTAGCGCATCTTCAAAACTAATCAGCTTGCCTTCCGTCATCATTTCGATGGCTTTGTTCTTGGGTAAGGCACGGGCGAGCCGTTGTGTGCCGCCCGTGCCAGGCAGGACACCCAGGCTGATTTCGGGTAGACCGATTTTGCCGGCGTTGCGCCGCGCAATGCGGATATCGCAGGCCAGAGCGATCTCCAGGCCGCCGCCAACGGTGTGCCCATTCAGAGCCGCAATCACTAGTTTGGGTGTTTGCTCCAAGCGTGTGAGTGTCTCATTGGCATGCAGGCAAAAATAATATTTGAAAGTGGGTGTGACGGTATTCAGCATTGCGATATCTGCACCTGCGCAGAAGAAACGTTCACCCGCGCCACGGATGAGGATGACATGTACTTGATCGTCAAAACGTGCTTTGATAATGGCCGTGTCAAGTTGGCTCATCATCTCATACGTGTAGGTGTTGGCGGGTGGGCATGCTAACTGAATAACGGCAATGCCTTCAATGACTTCATAGTTGACCAGGGTCTGCTCAGATGTCATGGTCATGCTTCACGTTCCTTTCGTGCTGTGTAATCGTTCAGCACATCATCGTCCTTGATACGCTCAAAAGGGGTGTTACAGGAATTACAGTAGTACTGGACGGTCAACAATTGCTGGCCGAACAGAGCAAAGAACTCGGTGTTGTATGAAAGGCAGTACGGGCAACGTATAGCGCGTTGTTGCCTTGTTTCCGTTGGCCGTGCCTTGCCATTATATCCCATCTCCATTGCGTTCACCCAAGCCTTCTGCTGCTCGCATCCCATCTACCCCAGGGTAGCGGTTGGCCGTTCTGCCAGGTTTTGCTTGCAGCATTAAACGTCACGGGCACATCGATGCCAAGACTGCTGAGGGTGGGAACGATCTTCGCGAGATAACGACTGCGCAACTCGTTGGGTGTGGCGTTGATGATGCCTTCTTGCACAAGTTGGTGCATGCCTGGCTCATCGTTAGGGCCAAACCAGCAGAGCGTTTCGTCCCACTGGTGTACGAGCGAATTGACGAGTGCAGCCCGCACGGCCCCACCTGCTTTCGCCAGACGTTTGACCCAACCCTCGGCATGCATCTGGTGAAGGCGCTCTTCCTGGATGATTTTGCGGGCGCGCTGGCGCAGTGGCTCGTAGCTGGAATCCTGTGCTGCCTCAAACAAGGTCGTGAGTGCGGTATCGAGTAGAAAATTTGTGATTACGAAGTCTGACCAACCCGCGAATTCCGTGTCGAGGAACGATAGCTGATAATGGAGGGTGCGTGTCTCCGGTTCGATCTGTGCCGGATCGATAGCGGCTTGTGTGAAATCTTCGAGTAGTGGATACAGTGTGCGCGCGTGGCCCAGTTCGTCCTGCGCCATGGCCGCTGCGGCAACGGCAGCTTCTAAAGCGGGTGCGCCATTACACCAGTAGGCATAGCGGCGGCCCACCGCTTGTTTGTTGTCTGCCAGCGATGAAAGGATGGCAAATAGGGCGGGATGATTGATGCGTGTGGTTGCGCTCATGCTAGTTCCCTTTACGAGCCAATGACGGTAACGATGCTGTTACGCGGCATCAGGACCATTTCAACCCAGCTAAACTCATCGTAAATGCTGCGTGCGTAGACCTTTGCTAGCTCTACGTCGTCCGCCATGACATTGCCGATCTCGTGGAGTGGCTCCTCATACTTGCGTCTCGCATAGACTTGCCAGACCTGGCTTTCGTTTAATACTGCGCGGCGTGGTCGTGCTCCACTGGTCACGCTGCTCATATGGTCTGTATTCATGCTGATATCCCCCAGCTGCGCATAATCTCGATACCATCCTCGCTCAGACGCGCTTTTGTCCAGACAGGCTCCCAGACAATCTTGATTTTGACCTCACGCACATTGGGTTCGCGTAACAGGCGTTCACGGATATCATCCATGATAAACTCTATGGCAGGACAGCCCATGGCCGTGAAGGTGATTGCGAGATCAACGATGTCATGGTGGCATGAGAGGGTGACAATCAGGCCCATATCAACGACACTGATGGGGATTTCCGGGTCCATGACGTCGCGTAGGGCATCCCAGAGCGTGGGACAAGAGCTATGTTCGGGCGGCAATGTTTGTAAAGAAGGATAACTTGTTGTCATAGCGTCTGCTCCAACTGACGAAGCATTTCTTTTTTGCCGCGCTGAATCATGCCAACAAATTCATCATTTTTCGGGCCGCGTGCTTTCCAACGTTTCATCACATCCTGCCAGGTGCAAGAACTATCAGCGAGCAACCAATGTTTTGCTTGTGCGTCGAAATGAGCTGGGAAAGTGCAGTCTAGCACGTATTTTTGTTGCGATTCCTCATAGTGGGCAGGAATGGTGAGTGCGAGTTCCTGACAGAAAGGGACAGCGGTGGACATCCAGATTTGGCGTAGTTCATCGTTGCTATGGCCTTTGAAACCATACGCAAGCTGTTCGCTGTGTTTCTTCATGTCGTCTGGCAAGCCAAACCACTCGACGGTGAGCAAGAACATCCAATCAACGGCACGTTGTAGCTCGGCGTGTCCCTCGGGTGTTTTGTTGATTTTGCGCATGTTTTGCTCGCCATGCCGGAGATGGAAGGTTTCCTCTTTATCAACCTTGACGAGTGCCCGTTTCCAGGGGCCAAAGGTCGTGCTTTGATAGACATCACCGAGTAGTGTATAGCCGGCGCGATCATAGAAAGCGTTAGCGACGACCAGCTCAACCCAACTGTCAAGCGGCACATCGAAGGCGTAAGGATATTTGAACTGACGTGGCTCGCGCTCGAAAATCAGTTTTTCGGTATCCACGCCCAGGTCACGGAGGAGGCGATAGGCGATATGCGCGTGACCTAATTCGTCCTGAATAATCGAGATTGCCGAGCCAAACGTATTGAGCGAAGGGGCATGAATAGCCGCGTGATAGTAAGCGGGTGCGCTGATGAGTTCGGTATCAGCAGAGACAGTGAGAATGCGTTTCATGCCTTCAAGGTAGATGGGACTCATATGCTCGACAGATTCTACCAGTTGTTGTTTGCGAATGCGGGTTAACAGAGCCTCTTCGCTCTGTAATGGCGGAGTGCTGGTGGGTAACATATATGCATTGCTCCTTAATAGAGAGACCTGATATGCTACAAAACACACGGGCGACCATGCCAAAGAGACGGATTCCGTATCAGTTTATATCTCCATATGGAGATATAAAAATTGTATCGTGATGAGAAAGAAATGTCAAGATGTGATGTGTTTGTGATATGATGGGATAACGTCTATCGGCATATTTTAAGAAAAGGGAAAAGAGATGTTCTGTGCAAAATGTGGCGCGCCTGCCCCTGATGGAGCGCGTTTCTGTCAGAACTGTGGTGCGCCGCTCACCATTCAGGGTGGCGTCACGCATCAGCAATATCCACAACCGCTCACGCAGGCTGCACTACCTGTGCCTGTGCCGCCAAAACAGGTGCGCCGTGCGGGAGCCAGGCAAGCTGGATCACAAAACCCGTATCGGCAGCGCATAACTGAACTGCGCTTGCAGATTAAACAGTTAAAACTTTATCTTAAGCAAGCCAACCAGCAGATGTCATCGACGCGCTTGGGCTATTATGAGAGTTCAATGTTTGTGCCATCGGGCTTGATGCGTATGGGCTACAAACTCTTTGAGGATTGGCGTCTGCTTGGTCCACAGCAACAAAAGCAGCGGCTTCAGCAGCAAATTATGCAATTAGAGCAGGAGTTGCTCGGTCTGCAACAAGCTCAGGAGCAGTGGAGACAACAGCAGCAACCCTAAAGGCGTGTTTAGCGCGCCCTTAGGGTAACCATCACTGAAGAGATTTTCAGCGAGCGGGACTGGCCGTGAGTCCTGTCATAGTTGTTTGCATCAGGTAGTGTGTGACCGCTTGGAGACTGCATGTTTCGTTGTAGATGGCAATTTGATGATCGGCTCCCGTTCCCACCGGATCAGAGAGCAACGCACGCATGCGGTTGAGTTCGTTGCGCGAACCGAGATCATCGACCACATCATCGACAAAGTCTAGCAGCTCGTGAATCGAGTCGCGCATGGGAATGGTGCGGCCTCGTGTGAAGTCCACGATGTGTGCATCTAGGCCATAGCGTGCGGCGCGCCACTTATTCTCGTCAATCAGATCGCGCGACAACACCGGCATCGTTTGCTTGTGTTTATACAGCCAGGAGTATTTGGCAACGAGGGCCTGACAGAGAGCTGCAAGCGCGATGGCGTCTTCTAGTGTTGGTGGCATATCGCAGATGCGAAATTCCAGTGTTTTGAAGAAGGGATGTGGGCGCATATCCCACCAAATGCGTTTGCCATTATCGATGCAGTGATTGTCAATTAACAATTGGACAAAGCGATCAAATTCAGCCGTTGAGGCGAATGCATCCGGCACGCCAGAGCGGGGAAAGCGTTTCCAGACGATTGAGCGATAGGATTTGAGGCCTGAAAAACGCCCTGACCAGAAGGGCGAATTGGACGAGATAGCCAGCAGATGAGGGAGCCATGTGCGCAACTGGTTCATAAGAGGAATGGCGGCCTCATGGCTTTCAATGCCCACGTGGACGTGAATGGCAAAGATCAGGATCGAGCGACTGACGTCCTGGTATTCATCGTCTAGTGCGTCATAGCGTTCATTGCTCATGCGGGCCTGATCTTGCCAGTGTGCGCTGGGATGTGTTCCTGCACTGACCAGGGCAAGGCCTTCGGAAGCGACCAGATGGGCGACGCTTTCCGTCAACGTGCGCAGCTCGCTACGTAGTGTTGTAATATCGGGGCAGATATCCGTAATGATCTCTACGGTGGGTTGTAGCATCTCCGGTTTGATCTTGTTGCCCAAAAGTGGTATGCCTTTTTCCATGATTGCATGAATGCGCGATAGTAGCTGACCTGTCTGTTGATCTACCGTTTGAAACTCCTCTTCGATGCCAAGCGTAAACGGGGATGTCATGCCATGCTCCTTCCCGGTGATCGAGAGTTTTTTCTTATCTGTTGTGAAGTTGCTCAGAAAATGCAAGCCTACAAGGACACATGAGAGTTGGTATCATTGCTAAGAGCAGAAGAAAGAGAGCAGCGAAAAGCAAGAAGGCATCCGTGCGCATGACAAACAGCGCACCCCTGCGAGTGGGTGTAGAACTACAGACGAGCAGTGAGCCATGCGCAGAAGCGCGTGCGCGCATACGGGCACCTCTGAGTGATCCACTCAAGTATGGTTCGCGCTACGGAGTAAAAATGTTAGTAAAAATGCTTAGGAATTATAGCGTACACAAGTCATCAAAATCTGTCAAGGGAGAAAGCGCACATAGTGCTATAGACCAAATGCATAGGGGAGTAAATCGTCGATAGAGAAGTCGCGTTCGGCTCCGTCAATAAAAATAAGAGCCTGCGGGGCGAGATCAGCAATCCATTGGCGGCATGCACCGCAGGGAGTGCGCTCTCTGAGAGGGGCGTTTGGGGGAGTATCAATGCAGGCAACGGCGATGTGTGTGATTGGCCCGCCGTTGTTGGAGAGGGCGTTAGCTAGGGCCGCACGCTCGGCACAGAGTGTCAAGCCATAGCTGGAAATCTCGATATTGGTCCCAACATAGAGTTTGCCGCCCGCAAGTAGGGCCGCCCCCACGCGAAAATGCGAATAAGGACAATGAGCGCGCAAGGCCACCTCACGCGCTTTTGCTAGCAATAGCTCTCGTTCCATGTCGCACGCTCTCTTTCCTTGTGTCCTGTTGTGCATATATGTCACCTTTGCAGGCAAATTGCCGATTATGGATGGTAATCGTACAGGAACAGTATAGCATGTTTCTGGCGTACAGTGACCGCTGTTGAGGTGTATACTAGATGTTCGTGAACAATGGCCGTTCATAGCCCAAATTGTGTCATGATGTTACTGCCTTCTGATCGTCGCGTTAAAATGGATGAGGGCATGGAAGACAAAATAACATTTTTGTTTAGACAGATACATACGCATAGGGAAATATTTGTATTATCAGCAGGTCTGTAGGAGGAACCACGAGTGAAAATTCTGGTGGCGGATGACGACCGCGACATGGTAGATTTACTAAGTTATTTTCTTAAGGGGCATGGCTACGATGTAGTTCGGGCCTTCGATGGCGAGCAGGCGGTCAAGCGATGGCGCGAAACACTGCCAGACCTTGTTATCCTCGATGTACAGATGCCGAAACTGGATGGCTTTGAGGTGTGTCGCCAGATGAGAAGTGAAACAAATTCAATGGTTTTGATTCTCACCGCGCATGATCGTGAAGATGATGAAATTCGAGGTCTGGAGATGGGGGCCGATGATTACCTGCGTAAGCCATTTAGCCCGCGCCAGTTGATGGCCCGCATTAAAGCAGTGATGCGTCGCTCCACAGTAACGCGCAATGCGACGACCGCATCCTCCGTGACCGTCGGACCTATCACGCTCGATGCGATGCGCCATGAAGTCTTACGCGATGGCAAGAAAGTACGCTTAACGCCAACGGAGAGCCGTTTACTACACCTGCTTATCACTCATACTGGACAGGTTCTGACTACCGATATGATTATCGAACGCGTATGGGGCTACGATGAAGCGGGTGACTCTGGTCTCGTGAAAACGCATATTCGCCATCTGCGGCAGAAGATTGAGCCAGACCCAAACAGCCCACAATTCCTGATGACTGTACCGGGTGTCGGGTACACTTTTTCTGCGCAAATGCCTGTTGAGCCATGAACTCTTTGATTTGGTGATTTTCACAATATTGTCGCATTATCTGGCGGACATTGCGTACTGCTGCAATATTGTGAAAATCTTAACCGCTCAAGCAAAATCCACCTCTCAACCACAAAGTAGACTTCTCAACCAATTCATAACAGCTCTTACATCTTCTTCCTCTCTTCAATCGCTTATACTCAAAGCATGGTGATATATTCCCAACGATATGCATAGAGCTAACTAGAGTATGGTGTGCTGGTATGCAGAGTACAGTATGAAAGGAGGACGGTGTTTTACTGCTCCATGGGGATGTGAGACGAAAACACCGCACTATCGTATGAAGCAAAAACGGAGAGAGCCACTGTCATATGCCCGACCGTTACAGGTGAAGACAATACCCTCCCTGTGTGATTGTCTGCTGCTCGCACAGCCTGTCTCATTGCAGAGCGAGGAGGAGTTATACAATGAGACACTCGTTCCGCTCCCGCAAGCATTATATACACGGCTCCATGCTCACCTCTCGCCGGTGTTGCCAGCGATTACGCCTTACAGCATTCTGCTCCTGCATGTTTCACAGCTCTCTCACGAACCTTCAGCCAAGCAAAGTGTTCGTCAGCATAGCATGACGGGCTTTCTTGAGCAACTATTGGTCAACATACGGCGCGTGATTCGTGCTGATGATGAGTTACTTGCTCTGCCAGATGTTGGAGCCGCTGTGCTTTTTCCAGCCATTGATCAGCATTGTCTTGCTAGTATCCTGGAACGTATCTACCAAAGCGTTACTTTGCTACAAGCCGAGACGGTTATTCCACCGCTTCAACACGAAACGGTTGTTCAGTTTGGTGTTGGAACTTCCTATAGTGTAGAGACAACGGTCGAGCAGTTGCTCACTGCTACCTGTTGTACCGCGCGTGTGTTTACACTTCGTCCTATGTTGTCCCCTACGCCGCTGCATGAATACTCTCCATCCAGGCAAGAGTTCTCTGCCCAACGCGATGATGAAGCAGCCTCCGACCAGCAGCCTCTGCCGCGTGTTCCCTTCATGCGGCTGCCTACGAAGTTACCTGTACGTCTTCGCCACCTAATCGCGCATAGCATCGCACAAGAGTTGCGTTGCGCTCCCGTTGGGCGCAATAACCATTGTTTGACCGTTGCGATGGCCAACCCAGCAAATACCTATCAGCTTCACTACCTCACAACCATCACCGGCATGACAATTTTCCCTGTCTCATGTGTGGATGAAGAGCTTGATCTTTTGCTCGATCAGGGCTGGTAATGCTGCCCCGCCAAGATACACGGTGATGAATATCGCACCAGAGAGGGATAGAACTTAACCAGATCACAACTGTTCCTTAACAGAAAAACACAACACCATAGGTTACTATAACATGCAATGAGACATTTATATGTATCTACCGATACAGGCTCATCTCTTATCATGATTGTTGTTGTGAGCATGCGTCTTTTATTATTTTAAGGAGAAAACTCATGGTTGTGCAAATGATTCAGGAGGATACCCTGCTAACATTCAAAGAAGCAATGTCCTACCTACGTGTCAGCCGCTCGACGCTCTATCGTCTGATGTGGTCGGGTCAACTTACAGGACATAAAGTTGGTAGCACCTGGCGCTTCTATCGTGACGACCTGCGTGCATGTGTAGACCGCGAGATTGCGCCTATCGTCCTGCGAGCCGAAGCTGTACTGAGTTAAGGTACTCTCCCTCTCAATATATCCATCTCTCCCGATATTTTTTCCTCACAGAAAAATGCCAAATCTTCTCTGGAAGAGAGCAATGAAATACTAAAGCCGCATAGATGGGGCGCAAAATCTATTAATGCCCCATCTATGCGGCTATTCTTAACAGAAAACCTTCCTTATATCTTTATATCTTTGTAAAATCAGTAATTTTCCAAACACCATGTACTTTTTGTAGCGTTAATGTCACTGTGTAAGAGCTTTTCGCACGCTCGATAGTGACGGGAAGCGTCAAAGATGACAGGTCGGGGAGTGAACTCGCGGTATAGCTATAATTGGGAAAGCCGGGCGTGTAATTGGTAATTGCTCCATCCTGGGTATCGAGTAATTGCGCTTGCTGAATAAAATGGTCCTGTGTCAAGTTTGCAATCGAGCCGTTTGGGGCTAGATCAGCATAGGCAGTAGTATAGTGTTTCGCTTGTATGGCTCCATAGTAGTCGTTGATGACACTCATCGATCCGTTGACCTGCTGATAGACAAGCGCGAACAATTGGTAGGAGGTCCAGCTA
>DAICZM010000079.1 GCA_027311145.1 Ktedonobacterales bacterium | reverse complement strand
GATAAGTACTTTGCCCTGCTTGAGTTGCTCGTCGGCAGCGCGCAATGCCTGACGGTCGCCTTCGCCGCGTTTCACGGGGAAAGCTCCCAGGAGACGTACCAACCAGCCAAAGCGACCGAAGAAGAGTTCCTCTTTTGCCATATAGACCACTTTCCCCGGTAAATAGGCGGGAATGAGTGGAATATCGGTCCAGGCCAGGTGATTCGCGACAATGATGTATGGTCCCTGGCGTGGCACATTATAGTGTCCCCGCAGGCGAACGCGGGCTACCAGCGCGAAAACCGCAATAGCAAGAGCGCGTAACGCTTCATAGATGATACGTGGAGTCTGATATGGTGCGTACAAATTTTTGGCTGTTTTGGTTGTTTCTTGGTTTTTGCTGGTATTATTTAGCTCTTGCTTCATGCAACAACCTCCAGTTGGCGACAAATATAGTCCAGTACTTGCTCAACGCTGAGATGGTCCGTCATCACGAGAATGGCATCTGGGGCTGGTTGCATGTTGTCATGGTCAACGTCGTCGCGACGGCGAATATCGTTGAGAACTTCTTCAAAAGAGGGTAGGGTGGTAGCATGCGTTGCTGTACGTTCCTCTAGTTCAGCATAACGGCGGCGCGCACGCTCTTGCAGGCTGGCTGTCAAATAGAGTTTATATGTCGCATCTGGCAGCACAACAGCACCAATGTCACGGCCTACCATGACAACATGGCCTTGTTGTGCCATGCCCCGCTGCTGTGCGATCAACACGCTACGCACCTCCGGGTGAGTAGAAACGGTAGAGACGGCCCGCGTGACGGCACTATTGCGAATATCCCATGTCACGTCACGATTATGAACGGTAACGGTATACTGCCGTCCGTCGGCAACGTGGGGATGGTTGATGACGATTTCAGCGTGTCGAGCCAGGTGAGCCAGGGCGGGGCCATCATCCAACTTGATGCCCTCCTCTAAAGCTAACCAGGTGACTGCGCGATACATTGCTCCCGTATCTACATATAAATAGCCCAATTTACGTGCCAGTTGCTCCCCCACTGTGCTTTTCCCCGATCCCGCTGGCCCATCTATTGCAATGCACATCGGCATCGACATGTCTCCTCCGTATGGAAATGGCGAACTGTACTGTCAGAAATTATACCACACCGCATCTGTTAGTCTGCCTACTTCAAGGCGCGGATCTCAGCTTCGGTCAGATAACGCCAGGCTCCGGGAGTCAGGCCATGCAGTGTCAATGGACCTACTGCAACCCGTATCAGTTGTGAGACGGGATGCCCAATCGCATCAAACATTCGCCTGATTTGTCGCTTGTGTCCTTCATGGAGGATAATCCGTAAACGCATCGTCGTGTTCCCACGTTGGAGGATGCTCACCTCTGCGCTTGCTGTTTTGTAGTGCCGTCCATTGTCTTCGGCAATGATAACACCATGTCGCAGCGCATCCAACTTCTCGGACGTGGCCAGACCTTGAATCTGGGCCTCGTAGGTTTTTGCCGTTTCGTAACGAGGATGGGTCATATGGAGCGCAAAATCACCATCATTAGTCAATAAGAGCAATCCGCTGGTATCGATATCGAGCCGACCAACAGGGTAGACGCGCAATTGCTGTATTTCAACAGGTAAAAGGTCTAGCACGGTTGCACGCTGCTGCTCATCACTCACCGTTGTCACATAGCCGGCTGGTTTATGTAACAAAATGTAAACGAGGCGTGTCTGTTCTTGCACATGTTTGCCATCGACCTTCACGCTATCTTGTTGGGGATGAATGCGAGTTCCCTGCTCTCGGATTGTGATGCCATTGACCTGCACACGCCCGGCGGCGATCAATATTTCCGCGTGGCGGCGCGAAGCAACGCCCGCATGGGCCAGAAAGCGTGCCAAGCGTTCGCCTTTATCTTCGTCCTGCTCGTTTGTCGCTTGTTCCTCTTTGCTCACAGTCTTCCTCTTCCCGCAATGCAGCATGTGCAACGTTTGTCGCGGCACGTTTGCTGGTAAATATAATGGAGTCCCTGCTGTTGACAGCCACCAGCTGGCTCGTGCGCAAGTTGTAGCTGTTTGCTCATCATGCGTGTAATCGTGTTTGAGGACAGCGTTGGCTGAATACGATAGAGCCGCTCGGCTTGCTCGAACAGGTATCGATCATGTTCTAACAGGGCGACTGCTGCCGCAAAGGGCAGGATAACATTGCATAGTAGTATATCAGTACGTGCAAGGCTGAGTTAAAGGCCAGGAAAAAAGCTCGTAGCTCGTGCCAGGCCTGCCTGCTTTCAGGCAGACAGAGGGCATCAGCGAATCTTTGCCAGAGGGATGGTGTGCCCATGTCTTGCCACAGGGTGACGATGGCACGCAGGACTTGCAGGCGATGTGTATCGAGCGCAGAGGGTTCCATACTTTTGCCCAATGGTTCTGGGAGCCTTGTTGTGTCCATGAGTAGAAATGCGCCAATGGCACGAAAAAGTTCTCTATCTCGTCCATAGCCGAGTGCCTCTGCCAGCGCAAGCAGCAGACTGCGGTCATAGTGGTCTGCCATTGGTGCAGTGTGCAGTTGTTCGACAAAGGCATGCGTTTTTTGTTCAAAGCGCAATAAGCCGGCGCGTTGTAAGAGACGATATTGCTCTTCAGCACTCATCTGGGCCAGGTGTTTCTGGCAAGGCCAACGTGTTGATGCATCGGTGAGTAGCCTCTCATGGGTTGGGAGAGGCGCGAGATCATTGAGGGAACAGAGCGGGATGGTGCTTCCATTCTGGCTCATCGTGGGATGGGGATCATCGCAGAACAGGACGACATGGAGGATGACCTGATTATAACGGGCGTCAAGATGGTGTTGGTGGGCCGTCCAAGCACTTGCATTCGTGTGAAATTCGATGTCGCCAACAATGCGTGTATTGGTCGCAGGTATTAGCAAGACGGCGTCATGTACATCAGGACCGACTGGCCCGCCGCGATGGCCGCCGTAGATCAACTGGTAGGAGATGCCATTACTGGTAGGAAGCAAGCAAGAGGGCGGCAAATTCCACCAACGACGCGCTACCTCCTGTTCGGTATGCCCCAAAGGAGTGCGTTTTTCGTATAGTCTTATGCCGTTACCTCTATGCAACGTGTTCACGCAGATTCCTGATGCAGAATAACAGGCATTTCGAGTGTTATATCATCATCTTCATTATCGTATGGATGCTGCTCTTGCACGTGAAGGTCGGGTGTGGCTGCATGAGGATAATAAGCCGGGGCTATTGTGTGGCTAAGGCTGCGTATCTCGTTGGTGTATGTCATCTCTTCCGCAAGCTCGGCTTCGGCTTCAGCATGCATAGCTGTGCGAACAGCCTGTTCCTCTTGTATCTCTGCATCTGCTAAGGCTGCGTGCGCGCGGGCGGCTTCTCGTTCCGCAGCACGCAAGGTGTTGCCCGCATCATATCCGTACAACGTATTCTGTTTGATGATGGCCTGTACCTGGCGCAGCGTGAGATCGGCCTGACGAGCAATGGCGCGGGCTTCGCGTGTGCGCATGCTACACTCTTCGGCATAGGCTTCCGCTTTGGCCGCTTTGGCGGTTGCAACATCCGCAATCATCATCGCTGTGATCGCATCGACAAGATGCTCCTCCTCTTCAATCTCTTTAACACTTGCCGTCACAGAGAGGCTATTGTGTGGGGTGAGACCCGCCATTTCATCATCCAGACTTTCGCTATCTATGTACGTTGCTAATCGTTCTCCCGCTGTATAAAGCTGTTCTTCAAAATGAGTGGGTGGCTGATACACCTCTGGGCGGGTTAGTGTGGTACGTTCATAATCAGCGATCAATGAAGGGGCAGGAGCGTCAAAATCGGCAAGAAAGACGGGTGGTTCATTTGTGATAGCGTCCTCAAAATCATTGTCCTCATCATCATTGTCCTCATCATCATCGTCAAAAACATCTTCATCTGTCTCATCATCATCATCCCATTTGTCGTATGTCTCTTCAAATGCCTCAATCTGCTCATTATCGATGTCGCTAGGCTGCGATGGTAGTGTCGTTTGGAGCTGGTCTACGTATTGCTGCTCTGTTGGCATCCAATACGTCTCTTTTTCCCCGACGGTCAATAGGGCTTCTTGGGCGATCTCCTGTTGCTGTTCAGGCACACTCTCATCAAGCCTCGCACTCTCCGCGAGTAGATGGTGGCTATCGCCATTCAGCTCTTGCGGCGTATTGGCGATCTCGACACGCTGAATGGCCAGGCGGGCGGTTTCTTCTACGCTCTGAGCGACGGCCCGTATCTCTGGTGTGTCAACTGGTGTGTCAAGCAGAACGGCTTGTGGTGTCTCCTCTGGCTGCTCGACAATAATGGGAAGAGCATGCTCTTCGTGAAAGCTTTGCGCTGGTAAGCTTTCCTGCTCTGGCGCACTGACAGCGGGCGCGACTATTGCGGCTTCTGGCGTAGACAACTCAGCGAGCGGCATCGTCTTTTCAGGTTCTGTCAAAATCGCTTCATCCTGCAAAGATGGTGCGATGGTAGCGGTGTATATTTCCTCAAATGTGGGTGGTGCGGGCTGTGCTATCGTTGCTAATGGTGACGGTGTTGGTATAGCTTCGGGCTGAGTATCTGTTGGTAATGGTGCAGACTGTTCTGGAACAGCTACGGCCTCACTGCTCGCTTGCTGCTGTTGCATGACTTCTAATCTGCTCGTAAGACGTTGAAGGCGAGCGGTCCGTTTTTGTACACGTGCCTCGGCGTGCTGTAGACGTTCGATGGCCTGTTCATAGGCTATCTGTGCTTCCTGAATACGCTCTTTCAGTCGTCGCTCACGTTTGCGGAGTTTCTTTGCGCTTTCCATTGCTTCACCGTGTTCAATGGATGAATCCTGATGTGTCATAACCTCAATCCTCCAGGATAAAGGAGCATCACTGCTCACCTGTTTTTCATGTTTGTTTGTCGATAGTAGGAAAGATTGCTCTTGACAAGAAACGTGTTATGACTTGACCAACAGTTGTTAGGCTTTGAGCGATGGTGGTAGTGGTATGCTGCTGGTCTTGTGCGTATCAGATATGTGAGAACTGTACACAACACATCCTGATACTATATTGTATCAGAAATTATCACATTTATTGAGATATTTCAATACGAATACGTAAAACAGAGGACCACAACAAGCCTTGTCGTGGTCCTCTGTTGTTCATGCCTGACAGGCCTTCTTATGCTTCGGGCGTTTCCTCGGCAGATGGTATGATGTCAGCTTGTATGACGGGTGTCTCAGCTGTGGAGACAGGTGTTTCAGAGGGAATGCTCTGCTCTTCGGACAAGGGAAGAACTTCAGTAACCGCTATACTTGCTACAGGCGGCGTGGCTGGCTCAGGCTCAGGTGTAGGTGTGGGATGCAATTGAGCCAGTTTGTGTTCCAGGCGATGCAAGCGCGAGGCACGCATTTCAAGGCGCGATTGCGCTTTGGCGACGCGGCTTGTGGCTTTCTGAACGCCTTTCTTGGCCTGTTCGAGCTTATCCTGTATTTTTGCCTCAAGACGTGTCTGTTTCTTGTTGTGCTTCTTCGCGGTTTCGTTGTTCGATGAAGCTTTGCTCAGTGTCAATACTTTTGTCATAATATTTTTCCTTTCTTTGTCCTATATGTCTATATTAGCCTACGTTAAAAGATAGGTCTTTGTGATGCAGGGACAATGTCCGTGCCCGCTCCTTGTTTTCGTTTGGAATATGTATATAATACCACATGCTGAAAGCAGCGAAAAATAATTTACCGTGAGGAAGAAAACATGGATTTGAACGATAATAGCGATTACCAGCAATGTTTTGCATGCGGGCGACAAAATCTTTATGGATTACAGATGTCGTTTCGTTTGGAGGATGGGTGTATAGTTTCTGATTTTGTACCACGTGCGGAATACCAGGGTTTCCCCGGCGTGATCCACGGCGGTATCGTGGCGGCTGTGTTAGATGAGGCACTCAATCGCACATCGATGATTGCCGATGTGCCAGCCTGGATGATGACGGGCCGTCTGGAGGTACGCTATCGCCGCTATGTGCCCTATGGCCCACTCTTGCGTGTGCGTGCCAGATTAGAGAAGCAGCGTGGACGCATGCTGCAAGCCTCTGGCGAGCTACTGCTTGCCGATGATACCGAGAGCGTGCTAGCAGAGGCGCAGGGAACGTTTATGGCACTGACTGATGAGATGCTGGAAACACTGATGAAAGATTTCCCGGCAATGCGCACCTATTTGAGTGGCTCCGAGTATGCTGATGAGCAAAGCTAGCAAGGTTGCAACATGTCTCGCCGCGTTGCGTATATATGGCAGATAAGCAAAAAGGGTAGTGATCTACTGTTCTTGCGCGAGTAGCTTGAACTACCCGCTACCTGGAGAAAGGCGAGGCATCACGATGATGTATAAATTGACAAGTCTTGGCTTAAATATTCGGCTTGAGCGCATGCTGACCTATGCATTTGGTTGGCTGTCAGGGATAGTTCTCTTCTTTGTGGAGCGTAACCGAAGCGTGCGCTGGCATGCGGCCCAATCGATGGTCACATTTGGGACGTTATCGATTATTATGTTAGTGGTGAGCATTCTAAAAGGCCTCTTGGGCTATATTCCGCTGCTGAGTGTCCTGACGAATTTTGGCCTGGGCCTGTTACTGAGCATTTTGTGGTGGGCAGTGGTAATCTTGTGGGTCTGGTTGATCGCGATGGCGGGTTTGCAATCAGAGAATGGCTCAGACTATCGCTTGCCGTTTGTCAGTAACTGGGTGAGCCGTTTCGTATAGTCTCATTGTGGTCTATGTGTTTTGCACGAATTATGGTAAAAAGCGGTGAGGACTGATGAATCGCTCCTCACCGCTTTTTACCATAATTCGTGCATGGCTTATTCGGCGTCTGGTGTATGCGGCTCGTCTTTATAGAGCAGACCGAGCGCAAGGCCAAAGGCCAGGTGACGTAGAATATTTTGTCCGAAAGATTTCCAGTTTGCCAGTTTGGGCAATTCACCATTTTTGATCAGTGGGTGATACTTGTCTGCCAGCGGCGTAAGCCACCATGCTCCCACGATAAAGGACTCGCCAAAGATCGCACCTCGCACCCAGTTTGGGCCAGGCAGCAAGCGTTGTGCCACCGCCGCATAGATTTCTGCCAGGACCACCCCATTGAGAAGGTGAATGACCCAGGAGAGAATGAGTGACGTGCGTGAGCGCGCTTTGCCATCAATCATCCCTTGAATGAAACGCACATCACTAAAGCGGTTGCCAAGTAACAGTTGGTCACCCTCCATCGCAGCACTATAGATCAGGGTTGCGATCAGGCCAACCAGTGCAGCCCGCCCGGGTCGCCAAGTGCGACTAATCAGAGAACGCAAAAATTTAATCATACAGCAGCTCCTTTTTCTTTATTATAACGTATAGTTGTTCATAGACGTTGTCTGGCTCGTAAAAAGGGTATGCTCAGGCCGATGGCGACGAGGCCACCAAAAAGCGTAGTGGAGAAATTTACCACGTCATTATCGACCCATGTTTGACCTCGCACAAAAAGCGTGCGTGTGCCGCAGCGATGGATACGTTGTTCGGTCTCTTTTGCACAGACGGGACAATAATACATGGCTTGCAGGGTCGCTCCGAGTAGACTATCTGCTAAACTGCCAGCCATACCGGCTACCAACGCAAGCAAAGGCAAACCTGCTTGCGCCCGTCTGGCCCCTTGGAGTAACCAGAAAACGCTTCCTAATGCGCAAGCACCGAGAGCTGCTGCCCCTGTGCCAAGTGGCGTGATGCCGCCGGATGTGCCTGGGGTGGTTACCTGCCAATTGGTAATCAAGCGTGGTGGTTGCGTACTGAGAACGCCGAGTTCGGTTGCCCAGGTATCAGCAGTTGCTGTGGCCAGGGTTCCAATATAGCCTGCTTGTAGCAAGGTGCGTGTGCGCCCTGGCGTAGAGAAACCATAGGCGAGAGCGAGCAGTGTTGCCACACCACCATTGGCCGCGACTTGTGCGAAATCACGTTGGGAACCCTTGCTAAATTTGTCAGTCGCCGTGCGCGCTTTCTCAGCAGCCCGAAAATGCGAGAGCAGGCTGGAAGAGAGAAAAAAGAAAATCAACGCAAGGCCCCAAGACCATCCGCCCATGCCGACGGTTGTTGTGCCTGTGATGATGGCTCCCACCACACCGCTACGGCTCAGTGAGCGGCGACGATAGGCAAGTAATCCAATACCGCTGCTGAATAGCAATCCGCAGATGAGACGAAAGAGCGATTTGGCGATGGGTGTATCATGTAAGGGAGAAACAGACTGATCTAATGATGCTTGTCGCGTTGAACGCGGCATCATTGATAGAAGTAGTGTGTATATAGATGCAAATAGATGAAACAAAAGTGTGCAACCTCGCAAGAATTTCAGGTGTAGTGTGTTACAGAACGCCTTCGTTATCAGTTCTATTTTAAAGAAGGTCTGCTAAGAAGGCAATAAGAGCGTGTTATGTGAGAAGAATGTACTCATTATCAAATTGCCAATCTGGTACAGTTGTCACTTCAAGATAGAGGCGTGGATGAAGCGGGTCGATATGTTTTATCATATGAATATCAACGACGCGGTTGTCGTTCACGCCTAGGCCCTCACAGAGCGCATCCAGTGTAATTTTTAGGCCGCCATCGAGATCGCGTTTGAGTGGGGTGGTAAAATAGAAGTCCAGGAAGAGTGCCAGGTAATTACGTTGAAATTGGTCGCGGAGTGCGTTTTGTAAAATACCTTGTTGTTCAAGAGCGTGCAACGTCGCATGCACCTGCCGTTTGAAATGGCGTGCAATTGTTGTGCTAATGCGGTGTCCGCCAACTGTGGCATATTGTTCGTTGATGCTGGGAGGAAGAGGAATAGTGAGATGGAGCGATGCCGGTTGGCGTGCAAGGTGTTTGCCGCTCTCTTCTGGCTGTTCGCGCATAGATACCTCCGATTTCTGTGGTCAGATAGTACTTTTGGAATGCAGGTCTATGCGTATTGTATCATATGAATGTGTCTTATTATGTCAGCCTGATACAGGTCAAATGTACGAGCCGATAACGCTATCGTAAATAAGATCGTTGTTGCCGAATACAAGACGTTTTCCCCAGGCGCACGTCGGGGTACAGTGGAATTTTCCGATGGATCGTGTTCTGGCGAAAGTGAGGAGCAAAAGTGATTACGTGTAATCGTTGTGGGTATGCAGGCCCTGCTGAGGAGAAGAATTGCCGGAGGTGTGGCGCTCCGCTCGCTAGCAATAAAGAAAATGGATCGAGTCCAAAGATGGGTGCGTCAGAGCAGCCAGAACTGCCTGCCTGGCTTGAGTCTTTGCGTTCCAGTGAGCGCCCTGTTGCTTCCAGTGGGGGAAGTGCGGAACAGTTTAATGCGGCGAATCTCATTGACGAGGGGGCATTACCTGCATGGATGCGCTCAGACCGCTTGGGTGGAGGTCAGCCAATACAGGGGCAGGGGCCTTCTCAGCCACAAGGCTCGGCTAGTGGCACGTGGGGTATGTCTAGCACCTTGCGCCCATCCTCAACACCAGCACCAAATACAGATGAAAACGCCTTTGGAGGGCATAGTATCTCAGCTGGTTCGCTAGTTGATGAGCAAGCCCTTCCTGCCTGGTTACGGCAACAAGGTGGAAGTGGCCCCGCGGGGAGCAATATTCCTGCTTCTAGCTTGATAGAGCCAGATGCCATGCCCGACTGGATGAAATCAATGCCCCCGTCGCAGGCTGCGCAGGCCGTGCCCCCACCTCAACGTCCCATGCAGGCGATGTCACAGCAGCAACCTCCGCAGACTCCGCCGATGGGTCTGGCGTCTGCCGCCGCGCAGTCATCACCTCCATCCGCGCTAGAGCGTGGTTTTTCTGCACATGATCTGATTGATCAACAAGCTCTGCCTGCTTGGATGAGGCAAGGTGACCAGCCAGATGCCGCTCGCCCCGCTGCTACATCGTCGCAGATGGGTTCGCCTATTGCCCCGGGGCAGGTAGGTTTTTCCGCATCTTCTCTCCTCGATATGAATGCATTGCCGGCATGGATGCGTGAGAGTGAGCAGAGCGCGCGAGGGAGTGCGTCGCAATCCACATCGTCAACATGGCAAGGGGCGCAATCACAGCAGTCCTCTGCCTCTACGCAAGGGCGTATGGGCCAATCTGGTCCAACCTGGCAACAGCAACAGTCGCCACAGCAGATTGCCCCCACTGCATCTCCTTCTGGAATGTTCTCCGCTGCATCTTTTATTGATGTGAATGCATTGCCTGAATGGTTGCGGTCCTCTGCTGAGCAGGGGCAGCAAGCTGCAAGTGGTAGTATGTCATCACAACAAAGACAGGGAGGGTCAGCAGGTGTGCCACGTCAAGGCCCATATGTCGTGCCTCCACGTGTGGAAAATGTGCGTGTTCCTAGTCGTCCTCGCAGCGAAATGGGGCCGCACGAGGGCAGTGAGGCGGCTGCCAATGTATTTGCGTCCATGCTTGGTGTAGCTTCAGCTGCACCGCAATTCCCCGTCGGACAGGGGCAGATGCAGCAGGGGCAGATGCAGCAGGGGCGCATGCCTGGGCAAGCTGGTCCGTCGTATGGCGGAGCCATGGCAGGGCCTGCGTCACCACAGATGATGCCGCCTTCGGGTATGCAGGGGATGGGTGGTATGCAGCAGCAACAACAACCCCCACAGGGTTATATGCAGGGTGGTTATCCAGGAGCTGGACAAATGGGCATGTCATCGATGTCTCCTCAAGCCGCTCCGCAGGGGTCAATGCCGCCAGCTTCTTATACCAGTATGGGTGTGGCTTCTATGTCGGGCAATGCCACGATGATGAATGGGCAAGAGACAAACGCCAAACCAGCCAAACGTGGGATTTTTGAAGCCATTCGTAGCTGGCTTACCCGTCAGTAGCAGAGAAAAAGGATACCGGAGATGTACACACAATCCTACCAAGAGGAAGAACAGGGACAGACACAGGGGACAAGCCAACCACCTACCAGCATCAATTCGCTACTGGTGGCCGATTGTGGTGCTGTGTCTACGAAAGTGTCTTTGTTTGGCCTTGTAGAGGGTCAGTATCGCTTAATGGCACGTGGAGAGGCTCCAACAACGATCACACCACCGCAGGAAGATATTACAGTCGGTATTATGCAGGCGATTAGCACGATAGAGCTTATTACGGGGCGTCATTTCGTCTCAAATGGACAGGTTCTTTCGCCTGAGCAAGAAAATGGCGATGGCGTTGATATCTTTATCGCCACGATGAGTGCTGGCGGTCCGTTGCGCATGGTCATGCTAGGAGGAGTGAGCGCGGCCTTGGAGGAACTGGCACGTCAAGCCGTCTCCGGTTTATATGTAGAAACTTATGCCTTGCCTTCCCCCGCTTTCCAATCTGCTCTGGCGAAAGTTCCGGTATCTGCTGGGGCTAGCCAGGCATTTGCGCCTGGTGTCGCCAGTTCTTGGACACCAGAGCGTGTGAATCAGGAGAAAGAGCAACAACACTCTCATATGCGCGAGATACAGCCTCATGCCGCTCTCATTGTGGGTATGGCTGATGGCCCGGCGGGCCCTATCCCCTTGCAAGAAGCTTGCCAATTGCTGGCTGATACTGCAAAAGGGCAAAAAGATAGGCAGCCTAAATGTTCAGTTCTTTATGCAGGTGCACCTCAGTATGTAGATGCTGTGCGCCAGATGGTGCAGGGCATTGCAGATGTCAGTCGTGTTGACCCATTGGTGTCTCAGGCTCAGCTCGGAGCAATCAGTGTCGCAACAGCAGCTTTACACGAGCGTGATGTGCTTCAGCGTGTGCCCGGCTATCAGCGTTTGCTCTCCTGGTCTAGCTCGACACCTGTCGCGACAGCAACCTCGCTGAGTAGTCTCGTGCGTTTCCTAGCCCAGCACTATGCGATGAACGTCACGGCTGCTGACGTGGGCGGTTTGACCACCACCGTGATGGTTGCGGGCGAGCAGGGCGAATTTATTCCCAGAGTCAATTCAGGCATTGGGATTGGCACGGGCTGTGGGGCAATTTTGCAGCGTGTGGGTGCGCGTCAGATCGCACGTTGGTTGCCATTTGCTAGCACGGATGACGAATTGCGCCAATTTGCGCTCAATCGCATGATGCATCCCCATGCGGCTCCGGCGAATGCTCGCGAGTTACAGTTATGTCAGGCCTTTGCGCGTGAGGCCATGCGTTTGACCCTTGAAGAGATTAAAAAGAATACCGGTGACCTCCCGGACGCAGACCTGATTCTGGCAACGGGCGGCGTGTTTGCGCATGCACCGCGCTATGGTCAGATCGCATTAATGCTATTGGATGCATTGCAACCACGCGGCGTTACTTCGCTAGTAGTGGATCGCACTTTGCTGATTCCACAGCTTGGTGCGGTTGCGATGGTTGCGCCGATTGCGGCAGTGCAGGTGAACGAAAATGACGCGGTCACGCATCGTTTGGGAACCTGTGTCATTCCCTTTGGTGCAGTACGTCTGGGCGCATTGGCTGTGCGTGTCGAAGTAGAATATAGCAATGGGCGGCAACAGAGTATTGATGTGATGGGGGGCACGATAGAAGTCGTTCCATTACAAATGAACGAGCAGGCGTTGCTTTCCCTATTTCCAGCTCCAGGTGTGGATGTTGGTCTTGGTCCTGGCGAACGTGCGCGTGCGGCGGAAGAAATTGATGGTGGTCTGATTGGGCTGATTATCGATGCACGTGGCAGGCCGCTTGTATTGCCGGAGAATGATACCGAACGGCAGGCGCGTTTGTTGCAGTGGTTGCAGGTATTACACGCGGAAGCATAGTAAAGTGCATTGATGTGATGGAGGGTCGAAACGATGACCTATCCGCTTGGGTGGTCGGTCGTGCCGAGAGTGCTTGTGCATAGAGAACGCTGGCCTGGAGGATACAAGGTAACAAGTGTGCCTCTGGTTGTAGCGGGCCAGGAGGTTGTTCCCGACCAGCCTGTCTTGCGCGTCATACGCGCAGATGCAGCTGAACGAGTGGATTTTCCATCCCATCTCTCGCTCCCTTCTGTAACAACAAAAATACATCTGCAAGCGATACGTGGTGAGATACAGGCAAGCCAGGTGCAGGGGCAGGGTGAACTGGTCCCTGCTGGCCTGTATGGGCAGGTTGTGGATGTGACGCCGCGTGGTGGGGTGGTAATTGAGAGCCGCGCCGCTGTCATTCAGGGAGTATTGGGGGTTGGCTTTCAGGTTGCTGGTGTGTTGACCATGTGGCAGGGCAACGGAGAGCGGAGAGCAGAAGCTATTCCACCTGGGGCCTTGTTGGTTGTGCCCGGCCCACTGAGTTTTGCGTTGCTACGACAGGCGATGAGTTCTGGTATTGCGGGCGTTATTGCAAGCAGTATCAAGGTTCACGATTTTGAAGGATTCTTGCGTACTGATCTGGTGCAGTTGCTGAACAGTCGTGATGTGGAACGGAGTCAGGTATACCTACCTCCTTTGACTATTCTCTTGACAGAGGGATTAGGGAATGCTACTATGCCTGCACGGGTTCTCAATCTTTTGAAACATTATCAAGGGGCGTTTGCCTTGTTGACGGGAATAACCTCTGTCCAACAGCATCGTTCTCCTGAATTGGTTATTTCGCTGCCTGCTCAAGAGAGCAAACAAGACTGGCAGCCAACAAAACGAGAGCTACAAGTGCTTGTGGGGGCACTGGTACGTATTTGTAGTGGTGAATACGAAGGGATGGTTGGTGAGGTTGATTATCTGTTTCTCCACCAACAGGTTTTTCCATCAGGTATACGCGCAATGGCGGTGCGTCTGCGGCTGGAAGATGGGGCATTGCTAATTGTTCCAATAACGCAGGTTGAACGAATTGGGTAAGTCAAGACCGGACAGGTTTTCCACATTTACCGATGGTTATCCACATATTTTTGTGTAATATG
>DAICZM010000078.1 GCA_027311145.1 Ktedonobacterales bacterium | reverse complement strand
GATATATATCCTCATGTATATTCTGACAAATCGTCTTTTACGCCAACTTAATGACTTACGCGCTCGCCACAATCTCGTTTTCTCGCGCACGGTACTGCTCTATATAGGGAAAGGCAGCTTTCTCCTCTGTTGCCTCTGGCTGCTTACCACTCTATTACCTGGCGAAATGGCTCAGGCCACAAACGCCAGGCACAACACAACGAGGGTTCAGGGTGTCATTGTCCAGGTAGATCACACCAATCCAAAGGATATTACGTTCTCTGTACTTGATAACTCTGGAAAGTCTAGCACATTCCATGTGATCGCCCAAACACATTTTGCGCTCCACCAATCAGCCGCTCAGCTTGCTCCAAATCAGATAGTGCATGTCGATGGTGTGCAAAATGCATCCGGGAATTGGAATGCGACGCAAGTACAGCTCCAACACAATACAGCCGCGTTAACGCTCCAAGGAGTGGTCGTTGCGGTACATGTAGACGGCACGATAGACCTGGCACTGACCGACGGTACAGTCATCGTCATTCACCTTTCTGCAAGTGCCATCACATCTGTCCATACTGGCATGCTGTTAATGGTACGAGCTACATTTACCTCATCCAACCAACTACAGGCACAGCAGATACATATCCAGGCACAACATGCCAGCCATTATCATGTGCATGGCATCATCAACCATATCAGCACCTACCCTGCTCTCCTGAGTTTGGTTACACCTCAAGGAAGCACCTTCTCCATAGTACAACCCGTTGCACAGAAAAAAGGACGTCAAACACCCGTATTGCATGTTGGAGAAGCCGTGACAGTGGAGGGCACAACTGATAGCCAGGGCAATCTAGATGAGCAACAGATCACCGTGAATGCTGAGCATGAGACACATATGGAATTGATTGCTACCATTACCGCGATAGATACCACTGCTAATACTGTTGCCGTCGTGGATCAGAATGGAAATGTCCTGCTTCTCTACGCTTCTGCGACGCTAGTAACATCACTACACGTAGGGAACACCTACCAATTCTCGGTCACACTGGCAAGCGATGGCACATTGACAGTGGTCAATATCGATAATGCTGATGGAAATAGCCATCAGGGCACACGCTTGGATATAGAGGGTATTGTCCAATCATATGATACAACCACTAATCTATTGAGCCTGTTGGGCGACAATACACAGCTCTTTGCTATCCAGGTAACAAACCAGACCAAGATTACAGGCGATGCTAGCTCTTCAACCTCTCTTCAGCAGGGGCAAACAATACAGGTGGAAGCTCAGAGTAATACAGACGGAACCTATACTGCACTAACGATTGAGATACAAGGAAGTGATAGCCAGAGTACCACAATAACCTTCGTGGGAACATTCCAGAGCTATGATGTTACCAGTGGTCAACTCACACTCACACTCACACTCACATCTTCAACCGTCGCTGTTACCACCACTACCCAGACACAGGTGAATGGTGTTGCTTCGCTCAACGCTATCGCGCCCGGTAGTTATATCAAAGTCAAAGCTCAGCTTCAGCCAGATGGCTCCTATCTAGCTTTCACCGTTGAAGTGAAAGGCAGCCAAGAGGGTGGAGATTAAAGCCAGCCTTGCGAGACGTTCGCGTTGACAACACTGCACATGTCTAAATCTGCTTGAAAAGCACTGAACGCTTCCATTTTTCTCCATTACAGTGGACAGAAAAATGGGAGCGTTCTCTGTATATAGGTAGCATAAACACCCGAAAATTTTCGTTGACAATCACTCTTTTATGCACTATACTTCCCTTGAAGAATAAACCGAGACTCTGTTTACGAATTAAATGCGGAAAGCCTGGATCAACAACTAGCGCGTACTCACAATATCTCATTCGCGGAAAACAACGAGAAGAGGAAAGCTATGGCACGCATTATCAACGAAGTAGCCCATGCCGCCAGACGCAATGCCATTCTCGATGCTGCTCAGCGCGCGGTCGAGACCATCGGCTATGAGCAAATGGCAATTGCTACGCTGCTGAGCGAACTACAGATTTCTTCTGGAGCATTCTATCACTACTTTGACTCCAAACCAGCCCTGCTCTTGGCACTGGTCGAACGCATTGGGGATCAGGTCGAACCGCTCGTACTCTCCATCGTCCATGATCCAACGCTTGGAGCCATTGACAAACTCCAGCATTTTTTTGTTGCACTCGACCACAGGAAACTCGACCACAAGCGTTTCGTCTTCGCGTACCTGCGCATCTGGTATAGCGACGAGAATGCCATCGTTCGTCATAAGCTTCACATTGCCCAAGTCAAACGCCTCACGCCCTGGCTAGAGGCCATCATCCTTCAAGGGACACGGGAGGGTGTCCTGACGACTCCCTATCCCGATCAGGCGGCCAGAGTCATTATCTCCCTGTTTGAAGACCTCGGCAATGCCACGGCTGAATTGCTCCTCTCAACAAACACGACTCAAGATGACCTGCTTCGCCTCGAACGCATCGTTGCAGCAACTACTGATGCGATAGAACGGGTATTAGGAATCCCAGCAGGTTGCTTGTCGCATACTTCACGGGCAGAACTTTCGCAATGGTTGGGGAGCGAAACCAGCCATGAAGAAGAATAGCGAGGTTGAACTCGCAAAAGTGAAAAGGACAGTGACATGACGGCAATTATCGAAGTAAACAGTTTGACCAAACACTACGGCAGCAAACGCGGCATTATCGACGTATCCTTCAGTGTGGAAGAGGGTGAGATTTTTGGCTTTCTTGGCCCCAACGGAGCCGGCAAAACAACAACCATTCGCCTGCTGATGGCATTGTTGCGCGGCGACGCGGGCACAGCACGCATCGCGGGACTGGATATCTGGCAACAATCAGTAGAGATTAAGCGTTTGATTGGCTATCTGCCGGGCGAGCTTGCACTCGACCCCAATATGACAGGTGGCCAGATTCTAGAGTATTTTGGGCATTTGCGCGGGGGAGTCGACCAGGCCTATCTAAAGCAGCTCATCGCTCGGCTGGATTGTGATCCTAGCCGCAAATTCCGCCAGTACTCGAGCGGTAATAAACGCAAGATCGGCATCATCCAGGCCTTTATGCACCGCCCGCGCTTGCTCATTCTCGATGAACCAACTGGTGGACTGGACCCACTGAATCAGCAAGAGTTTGAGCGCATGCTCAAAGAAGTTCGTGACGATGGGCGCACTGCCTTTCTCTCTTCGCATATCCTAAACGAGGTGGAGCAGACCTGCAATCATGTTGCTATCATCCGCGAGGGTCAACTCGTGCGTATCGGCCTTGTAGACGAGCTCAAAGACATCAAACGCCATGAAATCACAATCACCTTTGCCCATGCGGTTCCCATTGAAACGTTCAAAGGACTAGAAGGTGTGGAGCAAGTGGAAACGCTAGCGAATGGACACGCCCTACGTCTATCTGTACAAGGCCAGGCCGATGCAGTGATCAAGGCAGCGGCACAATATTCCGTTATTGCCGTGAGTAGTCACGAACCTAGTCTGGAAGACATTTTCTTGCGTTACTACGAGGGTGACAGCCTGGCCGTCAAGGAGGCCTCTCATGTGGTTCACTAGTGTCTATCTCAAAACCTTGCGCGATGCCCGCATTGCTATTCTCGGTTGGGGCATTGGTATCGGCCTGCTACTGTATGCCGTTCTGGCTGCTGTCCCTTCTCTCCTCACAACACCACAGGCACGGGCCGCACTCGTTAGCCTGTCCGCCTCGTTTACCTGGTTCGCCGCCCCCGTTTCAGTGGACACACCCGGCGGGTATGTCACCTGGAAATACGGCTTGACAATCTTGATTGTTGCCATCTGGCCATTAATGGTGTGTAGCCGCCTTCTGCGTGGCGAAGAGGAACGTGGCTCCCTGGATGCTCTGCTCACGCTGCCACGTGGGCGCATGCGTGTCGCACTAGAAAAGCTGGCCGCCATTTGGACAGCCTTGCTAGGCATGGGTCTGCTCATGGCCCTGCTGGCCTTTGCAGGCAGTAAGAGCATCAGCGCAGACTTTGGCCTGGGGGAATCCTTGCTCTTTGGCCTCAATGTGGCACTCATCGGTGGTGTTTTCGGCTCTCTCGCACTACTGATTTCTCAGTTCACACAAGAGCACAACACTGCATCTGGTTTGACAGGAGGCTTGCTGCTCTTCTTTATTGTTCTCGATATGGTTCATCGCGTTATCCCCAATACAGAATGGCTTAGCCGCTTTTCGCCCGTCTACTACTATAATCTGAGTAAACCGTTTATTCCAAGCTATGGCACAAATCCTGGGGCCATGCTAATGCTGTTCGCTCTAAGCCTGTTGCTAAGCGGAGCCGCACTGGCTCTCTTTGCGCGACGTGATATCGGCGGCACAGTCGCATTGCCTCGTTTCCTGCGCCTCCCTGAGCGGGCATCGCAGCCTGTACGCCCCCTGCCAGTCAATGCCTGGTCACTGCGCTCGATCTATACACGTAGCCTAGCGATGATTGTGGTTCCCACATGCTGGTGGACATTGGGCATTGCCGGCTTTGCCGGCTGGATGGTTGTACTCGTTAAGCAAACCGAGGCGAGTATGTCCACACTTGACAAAAGCTCACCACTGCTAAAAGACTTTATTAGCAAGGTTGGCGGCGGAGATATTACCACCAACGCCACGATCCTCAGCGCACTCTTCGTCTTGTTGCCTCTGCTACTGATGACTTTTGCTGTTACTCAAGCCAACCGCTGGTCTGCTGATGAAGAAGATGGACGCTTAGAGCTGGTCCTATCTACACCACAGCCACGTTTACGTGTGCTGTTAGGACGATTTGCTGCGCTCACCACTGCGACAGTCATTATAGGCATACTAACACTAGCCGCCACGGCACTCGCTGCCGCAGTTACCTCGTTAAAACTCGATGGCGGCAATCTGGTAGCGGCCACACTTAGCATCATTCCATTGGGACTGCTGATCGCAGCTATTGGCTACTTGTTCTCCGGTTGGTTGCGCACGGCACTGGATACCGGCCTCTTAAGCTTTTTGCTCGTCATCTGGTTCTTCATCAGTTTTGTTGGTCCAGGATTGAACTGGTCAGACGCAATCCTACATCTCTCTGCTGTCTATTACTATGGAACTCCGCTGCTACATGGTCTGCCTCTCTTGGATACGCTCGGTGTGCTAGTGGTCGCTGTCGTTGCACTGGCATTGGCATCGCTGCGCTTTGTGCGCAAAGATATTGGACGGTAAAATCCGTCAGAGCTGCAAGTAGCACCTGTTTTCCCATTGAAAGCTGATGCTACTTCTGTATCCAGCCTACAGAAGAGGTCTCTAGCTACGTTAGAGAGCTTTTTTGAGCTTTCTTTTGCTCTCTTGTATGCTAAAATACAAAAGTTCAGTATTGCTGCATCAATACGGTATTATAAGGAAGCGCGAGCCTCTCGTGAGCATAGGTGAGCGACAAAGCATAGCTCATCTACGATGCAGCAAGAGGTACATCACCGCAGGAAAGGAAATGGAGCTTTTCTCTAGCCATGCTAGAGAAGACTCTTTCGACGAGTATATATGCGTAATCATTTTTCTCAAAAGGGAGGGGGGACGGCTTCCTCCAAACAGAATCTGCTGCTTGCACGTAAAGCCGTATCATTTCTGAAACCGAATTTTAGAAACGTCCTCGTAGGTATAGTTAGCTTAGCGTTTGCTTGTGGAGCGTTGTTGCTTGCCAATGATATTACTTGGTTTCACTTGGGGCACTTCGCCCATGCATCGATCTCAGCACTTCCGCTGCTATTAATTGGCTTGGCAGCATTAGGTTTTCAGTTTGTCAGCCATCCGAACCGCCTGGCATTGTTCAAAGCATGCATCGTGAGTGCCGCATTTCTCTTGTGGGGCATTGACCAACTCTTGCCAACGGGGTGGCCTGCGACTGCAATAGGTGATCTTGTGATCACACTGTATGTCATCGATCTAGGATGGATGATGCTCGATCGCCTCAAACAACAAAGGCAGACCCTAGATGCTACTCCAGCGCAGGAACCAGCACGATGTTGTAGCTCATCGTATAGAAAGGCGTGTTCATTTCTCGGCCATCAGGAGCCGTGCCAGGCTTGTGATACTCAAGTCCCGCGATCAGAGAACTTCTCACTGCGAACACGGCATCCGAGTCCAGGTACTGGTCACCTGCGGCAAACACGTGCGTAATGAGGGATTGGTAGCCGGCTGCCTTGACCATAAAATGAACGTGGGCCGGGCGCATCGGGCTACGCTTGGCCGCATGCAGGAGATCACCCACTGGTCCATCATCTGGGATTGGGTAGGCCTCTGGGCGCACTGTCCAGAAGGAGTAATGTCCCGCTTTATCGGAGAAGAGGTGACCACGACAGCGCGCTTGCGTGAGGTCCTTGTACTGTACATCATAGAAGCCCTGCTCGTCGGCATGCCAGATTTCGAGCCGCGCATCTGGGATAGGCTCACCTGTGATGGAGTGTACCTGCCCCTGCATAAAGCAAGGTTCGCCAGGTGCCCCATTTGCCAGGTCGTCTCCATTGGCGAAACGCGGCGACTCCTCAACGAAGAAAGGTCCAAAGACGGTTGCTTCGGTCGCTCCAGCAGGTTTCTGGTTGTTCATACTGATGACCAGCATCGAAACGCCGAGGATATCCGAGAGTAAAATAAACTCCTGACGCTTCTCGTCAGTAATATGACCGGTACGGGTCAGGAAATCTATCCCTTTGAACCACTCCTCTTCGCTCAGTTGCACATCGCTGACGAACGCATGCAGATGCTTCACAAGGCTCTGCATGATTTGTTGGAAGCGTTCTGATGTGCTGTTTCCAAAACTCGCGAACACGGCTCGTGTGAGGTCTTCGTTGCTCAGATCACGTGCAGCATTCGAGATCGTTCCCTCTGCTTGATCCATCATTTTTCCTTTTCTACCGTTGTTTTCTCGACTACCATATATTGACAGCCGTTCAGCACCGTGTAGCTGCTACAAGCCCATCCATCCCAACATCTCAGCCGGGTGTCGGTTCGTGAGATTGCCATAGGAGGCTGAGTAAAACAGCAATGGGCTACCATGACGATCTTGTAAATACTCGACCTGCCCAATAAAAAGCGTGTGATCGCCAACCTGATGAATATCAACCACACGGGCAACAATATGCGCGATGGCCCCTTTTAAGAGCGGAACGCCACGCTCTTGCACAAAAGCTATTTCAAGCCCATCGAGCGGACGTCCCCCAAAATGCCGACTTAGCCCTTCTTGATCGTCAGAAAGTATGCTGACGCCGTAAAGACTCTCAGGGCCGAGCAGCTTGTACATCTGAGCATTGTGCCCGATAGAGATCAGCACCAGCGGTGGCTCCAATGATACTGACATAAAAGCGTTTGCTGTCATGCCATGCACACGCTCATCGTGAGCAACCGTAATCACCGTCACCCCGGTCGCGAAACGACTGAGCGTCTTACGAAACTGTTTAGCTTCAATAGCAGGGTTCTGTTCCATGATAACGATTTCCCTTTGACCTCAGCGGAAAAACGTGCCGGGATGGCGACGCTTATGAAGAGACGACACAACGTCACTTGCTGGAGAATTTCACATATTTAATTGCTTTAGGATGTAGCTCACGTCTGTAGGGTTGATGAGATCGGGAGCGACCCAGCCATCCATATCATACTCTGCCATGCAGGTATCAACGAATGTTTTCATACTATCACTTAAACCTGATGCAGCGGCACTATGCAAGGCGATGAGGCGGTTTTCGTCCGTCGAGCCAGCGTAATTGATCTCATAGAGTTCGTGGCGGCTGCCAAACTCGGAACCGATGGCGTCCCACAACAACTTCATCAGCTTGACCCTATCTTCAGCAGTGTAGCCGTTCGAGCCTCGCACATACTTGTCTAGATAGGGGCGCAGTGCAGGGTTTTTAAAATCGACTGCACTGGAATTCAGGTAAATCAACCCGCTCGCTAAGGTCTGCTCGATCAGATTCTTAATGATGGGGTAGAAGGTTGAGCCAAATACTTGATAGGCTGAGGCCGCTTCCATGTTGGGTAATACAGCCCCATTTGTCCAGGGCGTCGCATTCCTTGCCATTGCCTCTGACAGACTCCAGAACAGATTCCGGTAGGAAATGACCTCTCCAATACGTGTCTGCACACCGCGATAATCCTTTGTGCCGGTGGCCTCAACTGCTTTGAGCATAAGCCCTGCAATGAATTCAAGTTTGACGGATAGTCGTGTGCAACCATGCAGGAGGGCACGAGGCAGGAAGCCTGTTTTCGGAAAGAAGTTATTCGCTTTCTCGATATCACCACAGACGAACACATCCTCCCAAGGCACAAAGGCATGGTCAAGCACAAAAATAGCATCGTTCTCATCAAGCCTACTCGAAAGCGGATAGTCAAATGGTGTACCCATTACCGCCGCTGTGTTCTCATACGATGCCCGTGAGATCAGCTTAACACCAGGTGTATTCATCGGGATCATAAAAACGCATGCATAATTCCTATCCTGAACCGGAATTTGCCCATGATGCGCAACAAATGTAGCATTCGTGAGAGCTGAACCAGTCGCAACAACCTTAGCACCACTGACGTAAATACCCGCATCGGTCTCTTTCTCGATATGGACACAGACCTCAGCACGCTCATGGATGCCACGGTCACGGTCAACCGGCGGATGGATGATAGCATGGTTGAGATATAAGACGCGCTCTTGTGCTTTTTTGTACCATGCACGCGCATTTGCTTCAAAAGGTCGATAAAACTCCGAGTTTGCGCCGAGTGTGCCGAGGAATGCGGCTTTGTAGTCTGGAGAACGCCCCAACCAGCCATACGTCAGGCGACTCCAGGCTGCAATGGCATCACGCCCAGCTAGTTGCTCTTCTGCACTCATCGGGGCTTTAAAATATCGGTGTGTACGACCACCCGAACCTGTGTCTGTTTCTACCGTTAGGGTATCTTGTAACGTTGGATCGTGTAAGGCATCATACAAGCGGGCAATCATACGGGCAGTGTTGCGAAAGGCTGGGTGTGTTGTTACATCTTTAACGCGCTCCCCGTATATCCAGATCTCACGCCCATCACGTAGGCTTTCTAGATATTCCTTACCAGTCATTGGTCGCGTGGTCGTTCCCTGAGGATTAACAGCGTCGGTAACCATGATTTTCTCCTGTTTCCCGTTTTCTCTGCTTCTCAACAATGACATTCCATCTATGCAATGTCTATCATGCTGAAAATTATCTGTCCTCATTTACGGCACAGTCATGCGTATGCCAATTGCCTTTAGACTGATGCGTATAGCACTAGGTCAAGTGTGTCCGTCATACGGACATCTGTCCATTAATTACATAGTACACCATTGACTAGTCTGTGTCAAGATGGCGTATTCTGTCAGGTAAAATGTTACCGAGGGAAGAAGAACCATGCCGACAACTGACGAGATGAGCAGAGACGAACGACGCAAATCCCGTACAGGAGAACACTTTGTACTTCGTATCAGTGCTGCCGAAGGACATCGTCTGGCAGCGCAACGCTCAAAGATGCACTGGTTGATGGCACTGCGGTGTGAGACCTTACAACGTCGTATTAATCAGAGTGATGAAATTCTATCACATGGCCCAGGCCCTTTACCGCAAGCAAACTCACTTATTTGGGGCTTTTAAATATGTTAAACATACAGGTATCAGTCACTCGATTAGACATAAAGTTGTGAACTTTTTGTGAGAATAAAAGCTACTTTCGCGATGAGACAGAGATGCTGATATTTTATACTCGAAAATAGCGAAGAATATCTGGTAAAGTGTCTTACATCGAGTAGAGGTAGCTGCCTGATTTCGCTCAGGTAGGCTCAAAAGAGGGAAGAAGGGGATGACCAGACAGCGTGGCCTGCAAAGCAGGCAGCAGAGAGGGGCCTTGTTTGCGCAAGGTCGACCCATAGCTGCGAATGCGGCAAAAAGCCTGTACTCCTGCCAGACTCAGGAAGCAGCCAGAGACCTTTTGGTGTACTTTGATCATGCGCAGATCACGCTCGGCCTGATTGTTGGTCCCAGGCGGGGCCGTCGCTCTTGGCGTCACGTGATCGGCTTCAGCCAGCAAGCACACAAACGCGGTTTCCCAAGCGAACCCTTCCAGCGGATCAAGCCAGTGCTTGCCTTGTTCTCGTGCCTGTTGGGTGGCCTCTTTCATCGACAGCAGCAGATTTTTGAGTTCGGCAGCCAGCTGGCTCTGTGTTCCTCGGCTTGAAAGACCAACTCGCGCAGCACATGCACCAGACAGAGCGCATGCTCACAGTCATACAAGAAGGAATGTCTACCACTTGCCGCAACGTGACGCACGCTTCGACCTCGCGCACATCGTGTTGACAAGGCGCGCAAAGCTGACCCGATGCTCAACCACTTCATCGGGCTTCTCGCAGAAGCGCAAGCTTTTTCGTTGTCGCCCAAAGCGATTGGAAGAGAGGCAAGCTGCTCTTGGCACGGTTGGCTTTCCCGTTGCTCAATGCTTTCCTCTCACAAGGCCAATTGCTCACACAGGCACTGATTTTCTTTTTTAAGGCGCATACCCTTACTTTACGGGCTTTCACAACTTTTGGCAAGTCCCCAGCGACCCTGGGCAGTTACGAATAGAGACAAAAAGCATGGAGGAATGCACTTGATTTCTTCGTAAGGATATCCTTGGTACCCCAACGCTTCCATCTCACTAGGAAGGTGGGAGAATGGCTACCGGGGTGATCTCCGCGCTCAAGCTGAGCCTTTTTCAGAAAGGAGATGCATGATGGAAGCGACACTACAAAGCCAATTTGGGCAAACAGTCCTGGAACAGGGTGTAGTGACCATTGGGTCTACACCGGAGAGTCGAGTCGTCCTGCATGATGCCAGGGTCTCACCCCATCATGCTATCATTCATTCCACGGAGCAGGGTTACACGATCACCGACTGGGGGAGCAGCGAGGGCACCTTCGTCAACGACAAGCGACTCGAGGCTTTTGTCCCCCTTTTACTCATGGCTGGGGATCAAATCCGCATTGGTGAGACAATGTTCACCTACGAAGCACATGAAGGACCAGTACTAGTACCTGGGCAAGAGAGCAGCTTCGAGGGCAAATCTACGGTATTGGTTGCATCCCCTAGGCAGACAGCCTCTGGTGCGAGTATACAGCCCCCCTCTGCACTGCTTGCCCACGCTCCCTCACAGCAGCCAGATATTCTGCTAGCCCCCTTAACAGCCAACCTTGTGCCTGAGGCAACTCCGCTTCAGCAATCTTCTGTGCAGCCTCCTTCTAAGGAAAGACGATGGAAGATGTCCAGAAGGTGGAGGCTGTTGGTGTTGATCGCGCTCCTCATCCTCGTGATTGGGGGGAGCATGCCATTTTTCGTCCCCTGGTTGCACTTGGTTCTTCCCGCAGCAAGGGCTGCTGTGACGATCACCCCGGTAAGTCAGCAAATGTACCAGTTCTACAATATTGCAGCAGTCAAGGAAACCCCCGATCCCTCGCAGCACCAGGTACCGTTACAAATGCGGCTCATCTCCTATACTACACCTGAGAGATCGCTCAAAGTAGCTGCAACTGGACAGGGAGCGGAAGGTGTTACCGAGGCGATAGGAACCTTGACCTTTTCTCAAGCCACTGCAAACTTTGTGATCTACGCCCAAAGCTTTGCTGGCAACGGTGGAGTAGGTCTGGCTATCGACACATCGTTCACGATTAACTCTGGGCAGACAATT
This sequence comes from Ktedonobacterales bacterium, assembly GCA_027311145.1. GTDB lineage: Bacteria > Chloroflexota > Ktedonobacteria > Ktedonobacterales > Ktedonobacteraceae > DTNP01. Next base: position 2,298 of record DAICZM010000078.1, on the reverse strand, counting down.
ACACTTCCTGCTCATGCGGATAAACCCGGAACGATTGGTAATGTTTCTGTTGATTACACCAACTACGTGTCCAACATCGCGTCTGGCCCGGGTCAGCCTTCCATTGGCTCAATCCATATTGAAAACACTGTCGCCTTTACTGGCGGACAGGATCGAGCCTACACGTTTGTGCAGCAAAGCGACATCGATGGTGCAACAAACTCCCCAGTGACTCAACTCACTTCGGACGCTCAGACAGCAATGCAGCAGCAGATTCATACAAATGAAGCGTTTGCCGATAATGGCATGCAATGCACACCGCATACCAAAGCCAATCACCAGGCCAATGATAGGGCATCTGATGTTACCGTGACTGTCTCGGTGACATGTAAGGCTGAAGCTTACGATGTGCAAGCGGCCCGCTCGATGGTAGCCGATTGGCTCAAGAGCGATGCAACCTCTCAACTGGGTACTCATTATGCACTGGTAGGTGACATGGTGATTGGAACATCACAAGTGTCAACGCCAGACGAACACGGCACAGTAACAATAGCCTTCGTTGCACAGGGGACATGGACCTACCAGTTCAGCGAGACCCAGAAGCAGCAACTTGCGCAGTTGATTGAGGGAAAACCTCTCGCAGATGCCCGGACTCTCCTGCTCAAACAGGAAGGTGTCAAGAAGGTTAGCATTAGTACTACTGGAGGGTGGGGGGCCGCTTTACCAACTTCTACAGGTGATATCAAGTTTACTCTGGTGGCTGTGCCAGGATTACAGGCAACACAGTGAAGGTGTCAAGGCTGATGGGGTCTTCCTCTCGATGGTGCGCGGGCGCAAACACCAGCAATTACGCCCCTGGATGGGGACGGCTAGCAAGAGCGGGATTGCCGAACTCAAGAGTTTTGTCGCTGGCATTGAGCGGGACTATGATGCGGTGAAAGAAGCGTTGCGTTTGCCTTGGAGCCAGGACCGACAGAGGGCAAAGTCAACAAGCTCAAAACCATTAAAACGGGTCATGTATGGCAGGGCTGGATTTCGCCTCTTGCGGCAACGGCTCCTTCTTGATGCTTGATCTCTCCTGTCTGCTGAGGCTGGCAAGACTATCCACGAATTTTGTCACTGCTTCACCAAAAACTAGGAAGAGCTGTGAATACATCGGCCTTGACCGCTCTAAGCAAACCAGAACGCTTAGAGTCCTAATGACTCGATAGTATTTAGGACTTCCTGGGCATGGCCCTCTGCCTTGACCTTGTGCCAGATTTTGCGCATGATGCCATTTTTATCGATCAGGAACGTTTCGCGGTTCACGCCCAAGTATTTCCTACCATACATATTCTTCTCTTTCCACACGCCGTACAGTTGTGAAATCGTCGTATCAGTATCAGCGAGCAGCGGGAAAGACAAGCCATATTTTTCGGCAAATTTTTGATGCGAAGCGATATCGTCTGCGCTCACGCCGAGGACAACGATACCCCGTTTTTGCATCTCATGGTCGGCATCGCGGAATGAGCAGGCTTCGGCAGTACAACCGGGGGTGTCATCTTTGGGATAGAAATAGAGTACAACGGTTTTTCCGTGTAAATCGGCCAGATGGACCTGTCCATTTTTCACTATTGTGTCATCTCCCACGGCGGGAAGGGTAAAATCAGGAGCGGGTTGCTGCTCCTTAACCTCTGTGTTGTTCATGTAGACCTCGCTAGCAGTTTCTTTAAAAATGTCCAATCAATTCGGACATCGATTAATTAGTGTACCACAGGACGAAGGTTTTGGTGTTATTGCTCTGACTTGTATGTAAAGTCAGGCTTTGATACGTATCAGTAAGAGATAGTTATCAATCAGTAATATGAGGAGGGCAAATTGCAACAAAATCCTTATCCAGATGGAGCATTCAATAGCGAACCGACTGAAGTCAATCCTGTGTCTATGCCTGCACAGGAATTTGTCCAACCAGCAAGGCCCGTGTATCCTCAGTATGTACAAAACATGCCACCTGTTGAGCAACAAAATGCAGAAAGAGTCGTTGCCGAGCAGGATAGAGCTTATACGACCGCTTTTACCGTTGGTAAAGTGATTGACTATATCGGCTGGGTGCTGCTGGTACTGGAGGTCGCGCTGGCAGTGCGTTTTATGTTCAAATTGATTGGAGCAGATCCGACAAACCCGTTTACCGGTTTTCTCTACAACCTGACTAACATTTTTCTCTTCGTGTTTAAAGGCATTGTGGCGAACCCGACATTTGGCTCGAATGGTGCGGAGGTCTTGGAGGTGACAACGCTTATTGCTATGGCGATCTATGGCCTGATCTTCTTGCTCTTGAAG
>DAICZM010000077.1 GCA_027311145.1 Ktedonobacterales bacterium | reverse complement strand
GTAGACATCAGCTTGATAATCCGCGTTTTCATAGGAATCTGTCTGCGGTGGCGCAACCCTTCCAGTCATTTGTTGTTGAAGAGTTATGCCTGCGTCACCTGTATTCCCCCGACTCCGTCGCCGAGGAATAGATTGCTCACCTCTTTGCGCCATTTACTCGCCCTTTCTGTCACTATCTGTACTGGCAGGTTCATCCATTTCGTTCGTCTGTTTCATCATACCAACTCCTGACACGAACATACATACCCACACTCTATTAATCATAATATCTAAATGCTCTACTGTCAAATAGAAAAGGTAGCAATTTGTTTTTATGTGTATTTTATTGTTTCAAATTGCACCATCGATTTTCTCACCTTCCTGTCTTTTCTTTTTAGTTCTTATAGACCTCTCTGCATCATCCGTGCGCTCTTCTTCTGCTACTACCGCTGATTTCGCTTTGCGCATGCTTCTTCGAACCGTTTACACGCTTTAAAAAAAGAAAAATAGATTTTTATAGCAACATAGCAAGCGTATATTACAAAAATACTCTCTAAAAGACTTGACAGTAAGGCAATTTTTAGGTATACTATCAACGTAGCAAGCAAGTAGATAAATATAGAGGAGTTAACCAGTACTTACGGTTAGTCGCTCCATTTTCCCCAGGAAGTTTTCCCCTTATCGTCCGTCCCATCACAGGTGTTCTCCCACACCTGATCCTCCCCGCCCCTTCCATTCGGGCCTCCTCATATGCCTGCAATCAAAACCGTTCCTCCATCGGGATTGTGGGTAATGAGGAGGCCTGCCCCATTTTTCTGCTCTGGTATGCTAGAAACGAAAGCATAACGATGATATTGATAATTACCCCATTGCTTATGTGGAAAGATGAATGGATTGTATGGTGGCATCCGATCAACTTACACAACTTATTCGCTATTTGCAGGCTGAAACATCTCTTCTGCGTAGCAGGCACATGTTACTCTATTACCTGTATACACAGAGTGGGGCGCAGCAAGTTTTGTTGCTGTGCCAGCATACCCTCTCTCTTCCGTTGGTCTGTATCGATCAGTGCGGAGAGCCTGTTGAGCAAATGACCTTGTCTGCTGGTGTCTGCTCTATCCCAACGGACGGTTTCTTGGGGCGTGTACTGACTGTGCCAACGGGGCGCATCAGCTATTCTGCCCGCTATGGCTATGAACGAGCGCAAGAGCAGCAGATGCTGCCTGAAGAGCGTCTGCTGCTTCAGGCCTATTCTGCTGTACAGTTGTGTGCCATTGGTACTTCAGCGCAGGAGCCACGTGGCGTGCTGGTTTTCTGTTTTGCCGAAACCAAGCCTCCTGCGGATGAGTCTCAAGAAGAGACCTCTTTTTTAGCGAGTGCGGAATTGCGTATCTGTCTGACATTGCTCTCAAGCTACCTGAACGATGAAGATGATCTGGCAACTCCGCCGCTCTTGGTGAAGCGAGAGCGTGAACGAATTGCCCGTGATCTCCATGATGGCACGCTGCAATATCTCGTACATGCCCTTCATCGGCTAGAATATATTGAACGTCAGTTAGAAACTGTTTCGTATCAGACACACGAGCTTGTTGTGGTGCAGGGCGAGTTACATCAGACAGCAGTTTTGCTGACACGCACGCTTGATGAACTTCGGCGTAGCGTTACGTCTCTCATGCCGCCCCAACTGGAGCAACATGATCTGCTGAGCGCACTGCACATGCTGCTCGCCGAAATCCGTGAGACGATGCCCACGTTAGAGATGCACACTGATCTGCGCGCGGTGCATCGTGTGCCGTTGGCATTAGAAGGAACGATTTTTCGTCTTGTGCAGGAAGCATTGCACAATGTGTCTCAGCATGCGCATGCCAGCAGCGTTTCGCTCCGTGTGCGGGCTACAACGGGTATGCTGTTTGTGGAGGTGAGCGACAATGGGATTGGTCTGTTTGCCACCGAACAGCTTGGAACGCCGAACATGGTTCCGCATGTTGGGCTTGGTCTGCGCTCTATGCGTGAGCGTGTGGAGGCAGTGGGAGGACGTTGTGAGATTGAAGGCCTACCTGGGCGTGGCACAAGCGTGCGGGCGCGCTTCACTCTACCTCGCTCATCGCGTGTGTTGACCGAGCGTGAGCGCGAGATTTTGAGCCTGGTTAGTGAGGGTATGAGTAATGAGGCTATCGCGCAACACCTCTCAATTAGTCGTGAGACGGTCAAATCTCATGTGCATCATATCATGCAAAAATTGCGCGTGAAAGATCGCACGCAAGCGGCTGTGCTTGCGATGCAACAACGCTGGTTGTAGCATGTTGATCCCACTTGTACCCATCCTGTGTGCATGCTATTATTCTTGCTAAGGGCATACACATACAGAGATCTTTTGAGCGAACGGAGAGCGTAAAGGATTACTATGGCACAATACACGTTGAAAACAGATAAAGAGATTGCTCAGATGCGCAAAGCTGGCTTGATTGCTTGGCAAGCGCACCAGCTTGCCGCTGAACTCGTTCAGCCTGGCGTGACCACTGCGGAGATCAATGCGGCGGTTGAACGCTACTTTGCCGAACAGAAGGCCATTGCGCTCTTTAAGGGCGTGCCTAGCAATACCGGCGATGTACCGTTTCCCGCTGCGGTGTGTATCTCCGTCAATGAGCAGGTCGTCCACGGTATCCCCAGCGAGCGTGTTTTGCAAGAAGGCGATGTGGTGAGTATTGATCTGGGCTGCAAGCTCAATGGGTGGTGTAGCGATGCTGCGGTAACACGTCCAGTGGGACAGATTAACGCGAAAACGCAGCAACTGCTTGATATTACCGAGGGGGCCTTACGTCTGGCTATCGAGCTGATTCCCAAACGCACGCGCTGGAGCCAGGTGGCACGTGAGATGGAGGCGTATGTGAAAGAGGCGGGTTTTTCAGTTGTTGAGGGTTTGGTGGGGCATGGTATTGGCCATAGCCTTTGGGAGAATCCGCAGGTTCCTAACTACTACACGCTCCAGTATGAGGCCCTGGGAGATTTCCCGCTGCAAACAGGTCTGGTGATTGCTGTTGAGCCAATGGTCAATATGGGGGGGAAACGCCTCAAGACGCTTTCTGATCACTGGACAATTATCGCCGCCGATGGCCAAGCGAGCGCGCACTTTGAGCATACCATTGCCATCACAAAAAGAGGTATTGAAGTGTTGACTGCCGGCCCCAATGGCGAAGGCTGGGCTATCGCTTGAACGACATTTTTGCTTATATCGTAACCAGAAAGAACAAACCGTCATGAATACTGCGATGTTCGCGGCACGCCGCCATGCTTTTATGGACCACATGCAACCTGGCAGCGTCGCCATTTTGAAAAGTGCGCCTCAGTTTATGCTGGCGATAGATGCTGAGTTGCCTTATCGTCAGGATAGCGATTTTTATTATCTCACGGGTTTTGAGGAGCCTGAGGCGGTCTGTATTCTTGCGCCCCAGCATGAGGAGCATCAGTATGTACTCTTCGTGCGACCAAGTAGCCCAGAGATAGAACGCTGGACGGGCAAGCGGGTCGGTGTAGAGGGAGCTATGCAAGAGTATGGGGTACAGATGGCCTATACATTAGAGCAGCTAGACGAGAAATTGCCAGACTACTTGAGCAATATCGCTACCGTGTATTACAGTAATGGCCTGGGTGAAACCTTTGACAGTGAGATCAGCAAATTCTTGAAGCGTTTTCGCTATAAAAAAGGCTTTTTAGCACGTACTCTGATCGATCCGAGCGATATTTTTGACGAATTGCGCATGGTAAAGCAAGCGGAAGAACTGGCATTACTGCGCAAAGCTGCTGAGATTACAGGGGCGGGCCATCTGGCGGCTATGCAGGCGGCCAAACCCGGTATGTACGAGTATGAGGTGCAAGCGGCGGTAGAGTATGCCTTTCGCATGCATGGCTCGCGTCGCAATGGCTTTGAGACGATAGTTGCCTCTGGTCCGAACGCGACTACTCTCCATTACATTGCCAACCAGCGACGGATGCAGGATGGCGATTTGCTGCTGGTCGATGCCGGGGCAGAGTATGCCTATTACAATGGCGATGTCACGCGCACGTTTCCCGTCAACGGGTCTTTCTCGCCAGCGCAGCGCATTATTTACGAATTGGTGCTTGAGGCGCATCTGGCAGCGATCCATGGCGTCAAGCCCGGTGTGCGCCTGGAAGATATTCATGCCATCGCGGTCAGTGTGATTACGGAAGGCCTGCTTGCTCTCGGTCTGTTAGAAGGCGAAATGGACAAACTCATCGAGGAGAAGAAGTACCGTGAGTTTTACATGCATAGCACCAGCCATTGGTTAGGTGTCAACACGCATGATCGTGGTAAGTATAAAATTCATGGAGAGTCGCCCGTTTTGGAGCCAGGCATGGTCTTTACCATTGAACCCGGTATCTATATTGCGGAAGATGCAGAAGGTGTAGAGCCACGCTATCGTGGGATTGGCGTGCGCATTGAGGACAATGTTGCTGTTACTGCCGACGGTTGCGAGCTGCTGACGCCACATGTGCCGAAAACGGTAGCCGAGATCGAGGCCTTGATGGCGGGGCTGCGCGTTTAAGTTTCAGTCATCGCGCAGGCCTTTTTGCAGTTCGCGCATAAAGCCAACAACGCCTTCGCCCCAGCTCATCTCAGGCGTGCGGTGTGCTATCGCCTGTTGGTGGCGCAAGAGGGTGGCGATGCGTTGTGCTTGTTGCTGTCGCTGAAGCAACGTGTCATAAGCGGCCCGTTTGGTGAGATCGCTAAGAATGTCGTAGGCCTCATTAATCAATTTGATACGCTCGCTCGCGCTCTGCCCATTGAGGTCGGGGTGATAGCGGCGTGCAAGACGATGGTACGCATGCTTAATCTGCTCGCGTGTGGCGGAGGCAGGTAAGCTGAGAATGGCGTAATAGTCTGGTAAGGGTATGGGCATGGTGGTCTCTTATCCTCCCGTACTGCCGAAGCCGCCGCGGCCCGTTCCGACATCATCGATTTCATGCCAGGTGACGCGCATGACCGGTACAAAAATACCTTGCGCGACGCGCTCGCCGCGTGTAACCATCACGGCCTCATCGCGAAAATTGTAAACCTGCACGAGTAGCTCATCGCCCTCGCCGCCATAATCCTGATCGATGATGCCCATGCCATGTGGGATCAGCAGACCTTTCCGCCGTGGCGTGCTGCTGCGCATCGCCAGCAGCAAGACATAGCCGGGCGGTGTCTGCACAATCACGTTGCCGGGGATGCGTCCCAGTTTGCGTGGAGCGATCTCGGTATCTTCTCGGCAGAGCAGATCAAAACCAACCGAGCCTGCCGTTGCATAAGTGGGTAACGGTAGGCTACTATCAATGCGCTTAATGGCGACTTGTAAATGGTGGGCAGAAGTATTCATACCAAATATTTTACAACATCTCAGCAAGGATAGATACAGCCCTAAAAGCCATTGCGAGATGGAAAGAAATCTGGTATGCTAGTGCGAGTAAGGGAATGTCAATAAGGCATAGCAGCATCTCTATGGGAGAATGCAGGTGAACGTGCGCGTCAAAATTATCCTGGTTTCCATATTGCTGGGGCTAGCATTGAGTGGTACAGTACTGGCAGCTGCCAGCACCGTGCAGGCATTTCATACCTTTCAACAGCAGCGTGCCTTGATGCGTGTGGGCGATGTCAATACAATTCGCTCATGGATGACGATTCCCTATATTGCGCACGTCTACCATGTACCGGAAAGCGAGTTGCTGTCTGCGTTGCGCCTGCCAGCGGTGTCTCCAATCCGCCATGTAACGCTTACTACGCTCGCAACGCGCATCCATCAGCCACTCGTCGTGGTTATTCACACGGTACAGAAGACGATCGTTTCCTATAGGCATACCCATCCGCTACCACGCAGCACGCCAACTCCCAGTCCAGCAACCAGTCATAGACAAAAGACGACGCGTTCATCCAGATTGGAGGGGAATGCTATTTGAGTACCTATCTTCCCTATCTTGTTTCTTGGATGCAGTTGTATAGCTATCCCGTTCTTTGGCTCTGTGTGTTCATCTCGGCGGTTGGTTTACCTTTACCGACCAGTCTGGTGCTGCTGGCGGCTGGTGCGTTTGCATCTCTCGGTGATTTCAGCCTATTTCTGTTGATTCCTGTCACGATTACAGCATCAACGGCGGGTGATTCGCTTGGTTATTGGATTGGGCGGCGTGTTGGTAGTCGCTTTCTGAACTGGCTTGAACAGCATCCACGTCACTACATCATCTCACCACGTGCTATTGCGCACTCGCGTGAGTTTTTCGATCGGCGTGGTGGTTGGGCGATATTTCTGACGCGCTTTGTCTTTAGTGCGCTAGGGGGCGTCACGAATCTGCTTGCCGGTGCTGATCTCTATCCCTATCCTCGTTTTTTGCTGAGTGATATTGCAGGCGAGACCCTGGGCGCGCTCATTCCGCTCGTGTTGGGCTATATCTTTGGCGAAAGTTGGGAGGCAATTGGCGATCTCCTCGGAGCTTTTTCAGGTCTGGTGTTTGCGCTGCTGCTTGTGAGCGTCCTGACAATCTATTTGATAAAGATGCTCCGACGTATGGCATTTGCCCAAGCGGAGCGTTTACGGGTAGCGACAGCCATCGAAGAAATTCCTGTGCATGTGGATGCGTCTCATCACAGCATCACCGCATCACTGCCGCTGCCGGAAAGTGGCATCTGACGGAGGACTTGCCACCAAAGGGCAGTCTCGTTCGTATATACAGAGAACAAATACTTACTCTCATTCCGGCCGTTCTCTAAAAGTGCGGTTCTATGGACTAGAATCAAGAGAGGAATTGGGTTATAATTGAAATAGGAATATTTTCCGGCCTGACCCTGTTTCCCTATAAAGAAAACAGGTTACACGTCATTGATTTCCTCCTACTCGGCACTCGGACTGCATGTTCCGGTGAAGGTTTGCTTTCCCTGAGTGTAGGACTGAATACAGACATAGCTTGCTGCTTGAGATAGAACTTTTCATGGAGGGCGCATAATGATAGACATGGAGCGTGCCATGACGGGAACAACGCTTACCTTGAACGACACTCAACCCAACCCTGATCTGGTCGAGTCGCTCGATCTAGTTGAGCAACTGCTCACACAAGACCTCGGCTACTGCGCGGAGCATGAGGGAGAGGAGACTGCTAAAGACGAGACGGAAGAGGACCTGAGTAGTCTGGAACCTGCCGCACTTGTGCTTGAGTTAGAAGAAGAGATGCCAGAAATGGCGGAAATCTCAGATGCAGAAATGCACGCTGCTTTAACTCATTGCACACCACAACAGGAAACAACTTCCATGCTCTCACAGCCCCCAATGACTCCAGAACCCGAATCCCCTACCCGTCGTTCCATGCGTCGTCGTCGTTCAGAGGATCACGATGAGCATACCCTAAATACATCTGACGCGGGCGAATCCGACGCAGTCATGACCTATCTGCGCGAGATTGGGCGTGTGCCCATGATTACTCATGAACGCGAGGTAGAGCTGGCCCAACGCATCGAATCCGGTGATCGCGACGCAATGAAACAGTTTATTCTGGCCAACTTGCGCCTCGTTGTCAGTATTGCTAAACGCTACGTTGGGCGCGGCTTGACGCTGCTAGACCTGATTCAGGAAGGCAATATTGGCCTGATTCGCGCGGTACAACGCTACGACTGGCGACGCGGCCACCGTTTCTCGACGCATGCTACCTGGTGGATCCGTCAGGCCATCAGCCGGGCCGTTGCTGATAAGGGGCGTACTATCCGTTTGCCCGTCTATGTCAATACTGCTCTGAACCGCATTCGGCGCGAACGCCAACGCTTGTTGCAAGAATTAGGGCGTGAACCAACCGAATTAGAATTAGCAGAGGCAACTGGTCTTGACCCAATTCGCATGGTTGAGCTTCAGTCAGCCCCCGGCGCACCTGTTTCGCTCGAATTGCCTGTTGGCGAGGATGAGGAGCAGGAACTTGGCGATGTGCTAGCTGATAACGAGTCAGCTTCGCCTGAAGATGTTGCCACCACCCAGACACTCAAAGATGAGGTGCAGCGCGTGCTTGAGTCGGTTCTCACACCACGTGAGCAACTTGTTCTGCAATTGCGTTTCGGCCTGGGCAATAGTCAGGCTCATCCTCTCGAACAAGTTGGGCGCGAGTTGGGCATTACGCGCGAGCGGGTACGCCAGATCGAGGCAGGAGCCTTAGCGAAACTGCGCCAACCTCCCGTGCTAGACCGTCTGCGCGGGTAAAAGCCATGTAACAGATATCTCAATCGGGGTCGCGCTAAGCGGCCCCGATTTTGTTAGTGGGCAACATGCTCAACAGCTATCTTGCGTTTGTGTATAAGTATATAGTCCTTGATGCCACCGCCGATGAAGATCACACGCTGCATCACTGGGTAGGCTGGCAACGCTTCTGCAGCGGGGAGCAACTCTGGCCGCTCCAGCTGATACTCTTGTCCGTCCAGCAGCAGTGTGCAATGGCCTGTGGCCTGCACGTTGCGATACCAGTCTACGTCTTTACCATAGGGCAGAGGAATGACGAAGCCATCGTGTAGCGGGTGAGCGACTACTGGGGTGATATATTCATGCCCCGAGTGGCGTCCCACGTGCTTGACTGCCGCGTACATTCCTCCACGATTGCCGGCAATGTTGAGCGTGAGAGGGTTAAAGCGATATTTGTTGAAGCGGCGAATGCGGGCGCGCAGTTCCGGTTGTTGCATCGCTCTTGCCAGTACAATTGCGGCAAGCGTCAATATGCCAATTAGTGCTGTAACTGTGATGACTATGCCTAGAAACACACTGAAGATGCGCCTCACAAGCGAGACTTGTGTTGTCGATGACGATTGTTGGATAGGTGTCTGCATTGTTTTACTCGCCTTCTCTTGTTTTCTCTGGTGTATATCAGCCGATCAAGTTCAGACGCAGGAACATCCCACATCCTTGTAATGATACGATATGGTACACACCAATGCATCGCAAGACGAGTAAAAATACTCTCAATAGCATCACAGTAGGTAAATGCTGTCGATTTGATTTATGCTAAGTCGCGTTCAACATGTTGTACGCTTTTAATGCGTTCAAGACGCGCAATCAAGTGATGCATCTGCTCCAAAGTATTGACTTCCAGTGTCGCGTTGATAATCACCGTTTCGCGGTGGCTACTGATGCGGGTACTGACCGAGACCATATTGACGCCTACATCCGAGACAACCGTCGCAATGTCGCGAATTAAGCCAGGACGGTCGCCCGCAGTCACGACAATGGGAGCCATATAATGTGGCTGATTCATGCCCACCCAACTAACAGGGATCAAGCGTTCGCGGTCACGGTCCCGATAGCGATGAATATTGCGGCAATCGACGCGATGCACGACAACGCCTTTCCCACGGCTGATAAAGCCGACGATCTGGTCACCCGGTAGGGGACAGCAGCAGTTAGCGAGTTTGGTGAGTAGGCCGCTCACGCCAGCCACTTGCAGTTGTGCGGACGTGGTTGGTTTGCTCGCATGTGTTGTGATGGGCAACGTAGCCAGCGGAGCCTCTTCTTTGCTCTCTTTTGCCTCTTTGGCTTCACGCTGCTGCCAGTGTTCGAGCAGTTTGACGGCGACCGCATGCGGTCGAATGTCATCGGCTCCAATTGAGACGAGTAGATCATTGAAGGTGTTGGCGCGATATTCCTGGCAGAGCCAATGCGTAGCCTCTTCGTTGACCGCTTCAAAGCCGCGTATTCCCAAAATCTTGAGTTCGCGGTCGAAGCGTTCCTGCCCGATTTGCATGTTGATGTCGCGCTCATGGGTTTTGAGATAGCGGCGAATCTTGCTTTTGGCAGCAGCGGTACGGGCAAAGGCGAGCCAGTCGCGGGTGGGATGCGCGCTACGACTAGTAACGATATCGACGATCTCACCGTTTTTCAGCTCATAGTCAAGTGGAACCATGCGCGTGACCAGCCGCTCGCCATCGCCCCCACTGCCCTCAGTAATAATACGTGCCCCGGCGCAGCTATCGCCGACCTTGGTATGCACACGATAGGCAAAGTCTAGTGGCGTCGAGCCGACGGGCAGGTCTTTGACCTCACCTTTAGGCGTGAAGACAAAAATCTGCTCTTGGAAAATGTCACCTTTGACTGCCTCAACAAATTCGGTATCGCTATCGCTGCTGGCACGCAAATCACGTTGCCACTCAGTGAGTTGGCGTAACCAGGAGAGCAGTTCCCGTGCCGACGCAGAGGCGTTATCGCCCACGTCTTTATAATGCCAGTGCATGGCAACACCGTATTCAGCCGTTTCGTGCATCTCATGGGTGCGAATTTGTACCTCGACAAGCTGATCGTTCAGACAGAAGACGGTAGTATGGAGCGCGCTATAGCCGTTGGGTTTCGGGTTGGCAATAAAATCCTTAATGCGTCCCTCTTTTGGTTTCCAGAGGCTATGCACATGGCCAAGTGCGATGTAGCAGTCTTGCGTGGTATCAACCAGGATACGGAAAGCAATCAAATCGTGAATTTGCCCAATCTCGACAATTGAGTCGATGTCTTTCAGTTGTTCGGGATCACTGACGCTGCGTACCAGTTTCTTATAAAAGCTATAGAGATGTTTGACGCGCCCCGATACTTCAGCTTTCAGGCCAATGGCAGCCATCTCGTCTCGCAACATGGCACAAACGAGATCAACATAGGAACGCCACTGCTTGCTTTCTACTTCGACAATGTTGCGCACCCAGCGATATTTCTCTGGTTCTAAAACTTGAAAAGCCAGGTCTTCCAGTTCGCTTTCCATGCGTGACATGCCCAGGCGACCTGCCAGGGGAGCGTAGATCTCGCGTGTTTCCTGTGCCATACTCAGCATTTCCTGATGGTCTCCCTGATGGAACGGGATCACCATAATGCGCATGGCATGCATGCGGTATGCCAGCTTGAGCAAGACGACACGCGGGTCTTCTGCCATGGCGATAAACATTTTGCGAACCGTTTCGGCTTGCTGGTTTCGTAGGGCTTCGCGAATCTTGCGTTTCTTATTTTCTGCGGGGCTATTGGCTGCGGCTTCTTCGCGTTCACGTTCTTCACTGCTGCGTTTTGGCACAACCTGCTGTTTTTTGCGTTCCAGGATATTGAGGCGTAGCATGCTGCCAATAACACGTGCTGTTGATGGGCCAATCACCTGTTCTACCCGTTCAAGTGCGAGCAAATCGGCATCAACGGCCTCAAAGAGCAGGCCAGCAGCGACTCCTACCCCGTCAATATGCATCTGTGCCAGGATCGTCGCGACCGCGAGGGCATGTTCCAGGGGGGGAATTAAGCGTATGCCAATCACACCCTGGCAGGTCTCGCGTGCGAGCAGAAGTGCCTGGGTCACGCGCTCCAGTTCTGGTGGGCGCATATACTGATGTGACAGGGCGAGGAGATGTGCAATCTCCGTCTGAAAATCGTGTGTCGCCCGTGTATCTGTTTGTTGTTCTTCAACCCGATCTATCATAGCCATCATTTTATCGTATAGACGTTTCTGTGCATGGTGCAAAGCGTGGGTGCTATCTGTTCGCTAGTAGCATGTTCGCTTGATGAAACGTTCGACAATCCTTAGAAATTCCAACCCCATCTTGCATGCATTTTTGCTGCGCATGAGCTTCTCCTCACTTCCTCCCTCTCCATTATACACGGATATGGAGCTATCAATCAGTAAAATCGCTACAGGCATGACTTTATGGCAATAGCGGACCGTGTTAGCCTTTCATGTGTAGATTGCGTTCGACACTGACAACACTTTTGACCTGACGTAGGCGGCGGAAGATGCGCTCGACCTGGTCTAATGCGCCGTCTGTTGAGATTTCCAGCGTAGCGGAGATGACGGCTTTTTGCGATGCGGTATTCGTATTCGAGGTAACGGAGGTCAGGTTGATGCTGGCATCTGCGACAACGGCCGTGACGTCGCGCAGCAGACCTGAGCGATCGTGAGCGACAATGATCACGGGTAGTAGGTAGGCTGGCAGTTCAATCTGGAGCCAGTTGACCTCAACCAGGGCGTTTGGTATAGTACGATAGCGTCGGAGCGAGCGGCAATCGGTGCGATGGACAATCATGCCCTTACTGGGATGCAGGAAACCGATAATAGCATCGCCGGGAATGGGGCAGCAGCATTGGGCCAGCTTTACCAATGAGACGGAGCCGAGATCACCCTCGCGGAGATGCGTACTGGCTTTACTGCGTGAAGCTGTATTGGTGTGTTCCAGTTGTGTGTCGTGCTGAAGAAGTGGTTGTAGGCATTCGATGACACTCTCTATTGACAAGTCTTCGCGACCCAGGGCAACATAGATATCATCCAGGGCACTATATTTTTTGAGTGGGCTATTGGCATCAGCACTTTTGTAGGTCGCGTGTAGGATTGATTGGATCTGCTCACTAAAGCCGCCAAAGCCAGCCGTTTTTAAGGCCAGGTCCAGGCGTTCGCGTCCGAGTTGCAAGTTGATTTCGCGCTCGTATGTTTTCAGATAACGGCGTATCTTGGTGCGGGCGGCAGCGGTATGGGCGAATGCAAGCCAGTCGCGGGTTGGGTGAACCTCGTCATTGACCATAATATCGACGATCTCGCCACCTTTGAGTTCGTAATCAAGTGGAACAAGGCGTGTGACCAGGCGACCTGTATCGTCCATATTGGTGATAATGCGTGCGCCGGCGCAGTGATCGCCGATGTCGGTATGAATACGGTAAGCCATATCGAGGGGCGTGGAGCCGCGTGGCAGGTCTCGGACTTCGCCTTTGGGCGTGAAGACAAAAATCTGCTCTTGAAAAAGGTCATCCTTGACGGTTTCGACAAATTCGTCCGCGCTCTGTTGTGGGAGTTCGCGTTGCCATTGGCGCAATTGTTCAATCCAGGCAACCATCTCACGATAAGAGAGACGCCAGCTATGGATGGTGCTGTCGTCTTTGCCCATCCGTTCCCTGAGATACCAGTAGCTTGCGATGCCGTAGTCGGCGGTGCGCTGCATATCATGGGTGCGAATCTGAATTTCTGCCAGACGATTATCAAGGCAAAAGACGGTAGTATGCAAAGACTGATAGCCATTCATTTTAGGGGTGGCGATGAAATCTTTAATGCGCCCATCTTTTGGTCGCCAGAGGGCATGAATATGGCCTAGAGCAAGGTAGCATTCATGGTCGGTATCAACCAGGATACGGAATGAAACCAGATCATGCAATTCGCTGATCTCGCTGCCATGCTGGCGCGGCATGTCTTCTAGTTTGCGGTTAATGCTTGCCAGATGTTTCTGCCAGGCGCGGACCTCGGCACGAATGCCAGCACGCTCCATCTCTTCTTCCAGCGTTTTGCAGACTTGCTGTACATAGGGGCGGCGTTGTTCGATCTCTTCTTCGACCTGTTGAACAAGCCACTGGTACTTTTGCGGGTCGAGATAGGCGAGGGCCATATCTTCCAGCTCCGCTTGCACCAGGGCCATGCCGAGGCGGCGTGCCAGCGGAGCATAAATTTCGCTGGTTTCACGGGCCGTGTTCTGTTGTTGAGAGGGCTTCATTGCACCGAGTGTACGCATATTATGCAAGCGATCTGCCAGTTTGAGTACAACGACACGTGGGTCTTCTGCCATCGCGACTAGCATTTTCCGCACGGTTTCGGTGCGTTGACGCCGTTTATCAATGACGGAAGGGGGTTCATCTGAGGGATTTGCTCCGTCGGGGCCATCTGCTGTTTTGGCGGGTCTACCGGCCAGAGCGTCAAACTTTGTCACACCATCGACAATTGTTGCCACAGCATTGCCAAAATGAGCGCGCAAATCTTCTAGTGAGTAGTCTGTGTCTTCTACCACATCGTGTAACAAGGCAGAGATAATGCCATCTGCATCGATACGCATTTCGGTCAGCAGGAAGGCAACCTCCAAAGGATGCTGAATGTATGGCTCACCGGAACGGCGTACCACGCCACTATGGGCCTTGCTGGCAAGCTGATAGGCCGCACGAATCTTCTCGCTCTCTTGTATGGTCAAGTATTGGCGCGTCTCTGCTAAAAGATCATCGAGTGTCATCCTAGAAGGGGTAGGGTTTGCCTCCAAGGCTGCCATTTTCTGAATAACGAAAGCAGAAGACCCGGCGATTCTATTAAAATCGGTGGTCATTTTCATACCTATGCGTTGCTACTAACTGTACCCTCTCTTTTGCATCCCTGAAGCCGTTGCGAACCACAAGATACAGAAGATAATGCATATACGACGACATTACCTGTTCATCAGTGAAAATAC
>DAICZM010000076.1 GCA_027311145.1 Ktedonobacterales bacterium | reverse complement strand
ATACAGAAAGGTTTTTACGTGACAACTACGCTCTTCTGGAAACGACCAGATATCCATATTTCCTCTCCATTCGACACGCTTTTCTTCGATGTTGACGGTGTCCTTATCTCGACGCTTGCTTCATTTCATGCCACTGACATCGCCGTCACCGAATATGTAGCAGGAACCATACACGGCCTGGATTGGGGCCAGCGCGCCGGCATTCCTCTGCTCACCATTGCCGATGTCGATGCTTTTAAGCGCGCCGGTGGCTATAACAACGATTGGGATATGTGCTATCTGCTCTCCTCACTTTTCACGGCGCGCTTGCGTGAATGGCATAACACACCATTAGCAGCACGCACGATTGCAGAATGGGCAACACTGGCCCGCGCCGCACACCTGCAAGAACAAGGCGGACGCACGTGGGCCGAGGCAACCATTCCGGCTAGCGCACGCCTGGACTACCACCTAATTGGCGATCTCTATCACGAACTCTATTGGGGAGCCGCTGGCATTCGCCGCTGGTTCGGGCATGAACCACGCCACTTACCCGATGCGCCCGGTTTTGTCCATACCGAAGGGATGCTCTATACGCCCGATTTTCCGGCTCGTCTGCGTCAGGCGGGTCTTCGCCATCTCGGCATGATTACAGGGCGCGTGGGACCAGAGGTCGATAGCGCACTCGAACGCATGGAAGCCTATAGCGGCGAACGCTGGTGGGAGTTCGTCATCCCTGCCGATGTCTGTCCCAAACCCAATCCACGTGCCCTACGCATGGCAATTGAGCAGGTGGGGGCGTGTGGCGGCCTCTACATTGGCGATACAGCTGATGACTTCGATCTTGTGCGCAACTACCGTGCAGGGCAACAAGCAGGCGAACCGCATATTGTCGCGGCCATCCTCGTCAGTTCCGAAGAAGATTTGCACCTCTATAGAGAGCGCGGGGCCGATCTGATCGTCTCTTCTGTCGAAGAGCTTTTCCAATTTTTGCCGGAACAGCTACTTCGTTAAGTCTATCCAACCCTACCACACGGAGCTTTTTTTCTGCTATAATCGGCAAAATATCAGCAGATGCCCATCAGCATCAGAGAGTTGACGAAGAGAAAGAGAGAGTAAAATGACAACAGCGCAACAGCGGCGCAAGAAAACGCGGGCGGAGAGACGCACGCAACAGAATAACGCGCCAATGCCGCAGAATAGGCGTAAGCAACAGGACAAACAAGGTGGCTCGTGGAAACTTTGGGCGGGCTTTGGCTCACTGATTGTTGCGATTATTGTAGCCTTCTTTGTCTTTCAAAACATCGGCCAGAATAGCGCAGCGGCAAGCGCAATCAGTGGCGTCGTCACGTATAGCAATCTCGACCGTACACACACGAGCAGCCCCGTGACTTACGCCCAGAATCCACCTGTTGGCGGAGCGCACAACCCCGTCTGGCAAAACTGTGGTATCTATACCGCACCCATTGTGAACGAGCATGCCGTCCACTCGATGGAACACGGAGCCGTCTGGATTACCTACCAGCCCTCGCTCAGCACGACCGCTATCACCCAATTGCAAAGTCTGGTACGTGGTCATAGCTATGTGTTGCTCTCACCCTACCCCGGCTTGCCGGCTCCCATCGTACTCAGCGCGTGGGGCGTGCAACTCAAAGTGAACAGCGTGAGCGATCCACGCATCGACCAATTTATCAGCACCTACGAGCAGGGGTCACAGACTCCAGAGCCGGGCGCAGCCTGTACAGGTGGTATTGGCACACCCACCCCCTAAGCACCGAAAAAGCTCAAGGCCAGAGAGGGGAATGGTGAGTGCTATATCATCTTAAATAACCTATAGACAATTCTCGATCAAGTAGCTATTATACAAAGGGTACTTGATTATAAAGGATATCTTGCTGCAAAGGAAAAGAAGACTGCAATGGTAACAGCCACGGCCATCATTACTGATGAAGAATTGGTCACATGCTGCAAAAGAGAACTGCCACATAATACACGCAGCTATGAAATCCTCGTACAACGCCATATGAACCGCGTGTATAGCATTGTCTATCGTATTGTCTGTAGTAAGGAAGAGGCCGAAGACATCACACAAGAAGTTTTTGTCAAGGTCTTTCATGGCCTCAAAAAATTTGAACAACAGGCCTCCTTTTCTAGCTGGCTCTATCGTATCGCCACCAATAGCGCACTTGATAGTTTGGAAAAGATCAAACGTCAACAGAAAAACACGCTCGTGCCGCTGACCGTCATCCGTAGCAAAGACAACAGTGAGGAAGAGAGCGACCCATTAAGCCTGCATCCCGCACGCGAGGCCGGACCAGAGGAAAATGCTCTGCAACGCGAGTTACGCGAGTGTATTAGCCGTGTCCTCTACCAGCTTGATAGCCAGCATTCGCGTCTGCTCCTGATGCGCGATTTTGAAGATTTGAGCTATGATGAGATTGCCGCCTCGCTCAAACTCGGTCTGAGTGCTGTCAAGATGCGCATTCATCGCGCCCGTCTCGCTTTTCAAGAACTGTTTAGTAAGACCTGCGGGCGCGAACACTTCGCCTCGACGGCAGGCATAAAGCACAAATAGCGGTATGTTATATAAGCCAAAAAGAGGTTTTTATGAATTGCAGTGAATTAGAACGTCTGCTACCCGATCTGGTTGATGGCAAACTAGCAGAGGCAATCCGCCTTGAGGCCACAATGGCCTTGCAAAATTGTCCCGAGTGCCAGCGGCAATTGGAGCTGGCACAGCAGGTTCATGCCTTCTTGCTTCAACTTCAGACAGAAAATGAGCGTTTTCGCGTTCCAGCGGGCTTTGAAGTGCGGTTGCTTGCCCGCGTTCGTCAACAATCAGGTGGGCTAGACCTCTTCAACCTCTCCTCGCAAGCATTTGCCGTATGGCTTGTTGAATTGATTAATTTGATCGGTGGCTTGCTTGACCCACATTTTGTGACCGTCAACCATCCACAAACAGCATGATAAAGGTGGTATTGCGTCATGAATAGTTTTCAACCTGTTCTGCAATCATTAATGCAAATTTTATTGCAAATACTTGATTTTCTGCCACACTTTGTCAACGGTCTGATTATTCTGATTGTCGGCTACCTGATTAGCGCGTTAGTGCGTTGGATCACACGCTTCGTACTGCATCACGTACATCTACAGGATTTAGCGGAGCGCGCTGGCATTGTTTCCGCCATGCGCAACCTGGGTATTCGCGCCCCTTTGCCCGAAATCATTGCGCAAATCGTCTTTTTCTTTCTCATTCTTAGCTTTGCTACCGCCGCCGTGCGTCTGATGGGCCTGCAAGCTGTTGGCGATCTTCTTGCCAGCGTGCTAAGTTTCATCCCTAAAGCCATCAGCGCGTCCATCCTGATTTTGTTTGGCTCGATGCTAGCACGCTTCTTGGGCAATACTATTGCGGCAGTGGCCGACGCCGTTAACATTGCCTATAGCAACGCTCTGGGCAAAATTGTCGAATATGCCATTGTGGCCTTTGTTGTGGTGCTGGCGGTCTCAACGCTCGGCGTGGACACAACGATTCTCACCAGCAGTTTAACGATTATTATCGCCTCGGCTGGTCTCGCTATCGCGCTGACCTTCGGCCTCGGCTCACGCGAGGCCGCCAAAAACGTGATCGCCGGCTTCTATGTGCGGCAAAATTTTCGCCCCGGCCAGCGCATCACGCTCGGCAACCACAGCGGAACCATCCGCACAACAGCGGGAGCCTACACTGTCCTTGAGACCACCAATCTCGATGGCAAGGCCGAGACGCTCTCCTTGCCCAACCTCATGCTCATGGAAGATGTTGTACGTGGCGAGGAAGAGATAACGCCGCCAAGCGAGCCAATTTCATAGTCATCCATATAGCCAATAAGAAGGACGCGCATCTATGCAGTGCATGGGCGTGTCTTTCTTATTTGACATTCCGCTTCGCTAGACTTTACAATCAGAAGAGAAAAGATTTTCTGTCGCTTAGGATGAGACGACATACAGCAAAAGGATGCCCTTCTATCATGCAAAATGCAGTCCCAGAGCGACCGCGCCGTGCCGATGAGCCACTGCCAGAGGCTCGCGAGGTCGCCTTTCACATCTGGAAAATCACTGTGCCAATTCCGTTCCCTTTACGTACTGTCAATATGCACGCGCTGGTCGGCGAGGATGGTTGGGTACTCGTCGATACGGGTATGGGAACACCCGATGCACGCGCCGCTCTCAAGGCCGGGATGGAGCGTGCGCATCTGCGCCTTGACAACCTGCGCGCCATCGTACTCACACACCACCATCCTGACCATGTCGGCCTCTCCGGCGAACTTCATGAGAAGAGCGGCGCGAAGGTCTATATGCATCCCATCGACGAAACTGCTATTCAGATTTTCTGGTCCCATGCGATGCCACAACGCTTCGGGCGCGTCTCCAAGTTCTTCTTACAGCATGGACTGCCACAAACCCAACTCTGGCTCTCCCATGTGGAACCGCGCACCATGGATGATATTATTCGCGTACCACCACATGAAGCAATTACGATGGTCGAGGATGGCGACGAGATCGATCTACTCGGCGAACGCTATCAGGTGATCTGGACGCCTGGGCACGCCGATGGACAAATCTGCCTTTTCCGCGCCCGCGATGGTGTTTTTCTCGCTGCCGACCACGTCTTGCCACGCATCACGCCCAATATCGGTCTCTACTCGCAAAACGAACGCCCGAACCCCCTGCAAGATTACCTGGCATCGCTGGCAAAAGTCGCTAACCTGCCCGCGCGCATTGTGCTACCAGGACACGGTGAGCCATTCGCAGACCTCAAAGGCCGCACGAGTGAGATCGCACTGCATCATGAGGAACGTGAGGCATTGCTACTGGCAATGCTCAAGGAGCAACCACAGCACGCCTACCAACTGGCAGGACAACTCTTTCAAGGTCGTCTCAAGAGTGATGAAGCACTACGGATGGGTGTTGCCGAGGTTATTGCGCATTTAGAGCATATGCGCTACAATGGGTTGCTGCAACAAGAGCATACCGCTGACGATTTTATCCTCTATACGGTTGCCTGATGGCCCTCTAGCGCGTGGGGAATAGCATGGAGCGTCCCCACATGCCAGCGCAACCTTGTTTTTCAGTCATTTGCGTGCTATACTCCTAAACGTCAGTCAGGTTATGATGCCGCTTCACGGGCCATCTGGATAACATCGAAGCGGCTAACAACGTGTATTGTCTATCAATCGTTGTTAAGGAGGATATTTACCCATGACCGCAGAACAGACCGAACAGGAAAGCACAGTCAAAACCATAGGTCGCAAAGAACTGGCAAAACGCATCTCACAGGAGGCGAATCTCTCGCAAAAGCAGGCTGCGGAGGTCTTAGAAGCCACTCTTTCCGCGATTCGCGAAGCACTCCAGAACGGTGACGAGGTCCGCTTAGTTGGTTTCGGCTCTTTCAGAGTGCGTCAAAGTGCGCCACGCAGTGGCGTAAACCCACGCAACAAGGAACGCATCGAGGTTCCGGCAAAGGAGCGTGTTCGTTTCTCCCCTGGCAAAGAACTCTCCGAAGCTGTGACCAAAAAGTAGGCGTACCTTTCATGACACCCACAAGAGGACATGACACCCACAAGAGGACATGACACCCACAAGAGGACATGACACCCACAAGGGATGTCACTACATTAACAGGTCTGCCGACCTGTAGTGATACCCCTTGTGGGTATCATGCAAGGTATATCGCCACACCTCCTTAACTTTATAAAAAACCACCGCCTTGCCCTATAGCATCTCGGCCAGTGATGCGGTACAATACAGCCAAAAGAGGTACACTGCCGTATCTCACTAACAACCGTGCCTCATACAATGCCGTATGCCTGCACAGAATACTAACCCACTTAGTAAAACTATAAAGGGGGGCCTATGGCGATTAGCAATGCAACGCTCAATGGGTTAACTCGTACTCAGTTACTAGAAATGCACTATACCATGGCGTTATTGCGCCGTTTTGAAGAGAAAAGTGCAGAAGAATATACACGCGGCAAAATAGGCGGCTTCATGCATCTATACATTGGCCAGGAGGCCGTTGGTGTGGGCAGTATCACCGCTTTACGCCCCAGTGACAAAATTTTGTGTAGCTATCGTGAGCATGGGCATGCCATTGCCAAGGGTATGCATCCCAACACAGTCATGGCGGAATTATTTGGCAAAATCACCGGGTGCAGTAAGGGCAAAGGCGGCTCGATGCACATGTGGAGTAATGACCTGGGCATTCTTGGCGGCAACGGCATTGTCGCCGCACAGTTACCCATTGCCGCTGGTATAGCCCTCGCGGCACAATACCAGGGCCTTGACACCGTTGTTGTGTGCTATTTTGGTGATGGTGCAGTTGATGAGGGAGCTTTCCACGAAGCACTCAATCTGGCCGCACTTTGGAAATTGCCAGTTGTCTACATCTGCGAAAATAATCAATATTCAATGGGCATGGCGGTCGAAAAAGCTTGGTCGATCAGCAACTTGCTCCCACGTGCCGCTGCCTATGGCATGCCTGGCGAACTGGTTGATGGAATGAACATCCTTTCCGTCTATGAGGCCAGCAAACGGGCCATCGAACATGCCCGTTCTGGGCAGGGGCCAACACTACTAGAGATCAAAACCTATCGTTTCCGCGGACATTCGATGACCGACCCCGCCTACTATCGCACACGCGAAGAAGAACACGAGTGGCGCAGCAGCCGCGACCCCATCGGCATCTTCGAGCAAATGCTCCTCGATCACGGCATCGCCACGCAAGCCGAGTTTGATGAGAACGACGTAAAGGCCACACAACTCTCGGAAGAGGCTGCCGAGTTTGCAGAGAACAGCCCATTCCCATCGCTCGATGAACTCTACACCGATGTTATGGTCGATAACTCCACCGCACTCACGTATCGCCACCTACACCAATAAGAGGATCATAAGAGGAAAAACAGCATATGCGTATAATTACTTACCGCGATGCACTGCGTGAAGCCATTCGCGAATAGATGCTGCGCGACGAGCGTGTCTTTATCATGGGCGAGGATATTGTCGGCTACGGCGGAACATATGCCGTCACGAAAGGTTTGTTCGACGAGTTTGGCGAGAAGCGTGTGCGCGATACCCCCCTTGCGGAAGAAGTCATTACGGGGGCAGCACTCGGTGCCGCACTCAGCGGTCTACGCCCGATTGTTGAGATCATGACCATTAACTTTAGCCTGCTGGCAGCCGATGCGATTATCAATAACGCGGCCAAGTTTCACTACATGTTCGGTGGGCAGCCCACAGTGCCAATGGTCATTCGCACCGTCAGCGGCGGCGGGGCACAACGTGCTGCCCAACACTCACAAATGTTCGAGTCGCTCTACGCCCACATTCCGGGCCTCAAGGTCGTCATGCCCGCCACACCCTATGACGCCAAAGGTTTACTAAAATCAGCGGTACGTGACCCCAACCCCGTCTTATTCATCGAACATGAACTGCTCTACAACATCAAGGGTGAAGTTCCCGACGAAGGTGTGGAATATACTGTGCCCCTAGAATTGGGTGAAGTCAAACGCGAGGGGCGCGATGTCACCATCATCACCTTCTCACGCACTCTCCATATCAGTATACAAGCGGCCGAAGACTTGGCACAAGAAGGCATCGAGGCAGAGGTTATTGACTTGCGTAGCATCCGCCCCATCGATATCGATCTGATTACCGACTCGGTCAAAAAGACCAATCACGTCGTGATTGCCGAAGAGGGCTGGAAATACTATGGCACAGGCCAGGGCATCGCGGCCCTGATCTATGAACATGCCTTTGACTACTTGGATGCCCCTATTCAGCATGTCACAGGAGCCGATGTGCCGATGCCCTACTCAAAAGTTTTGGAGCGCGCCGCATTGCCGAACAAGGGCGCAATTGTCGATGCGGTCAAGGCGATTATGCCAGCCGCCCTTGCGCACCGCTAATGGACCTGGAGTAAGAGATGAAAACGGTAGAAATGCCCAAGATGGGCGACACAATGGAAGAGGGCAAGATTCTCCGCTGGCTCAAAAAAGAAGGCGATCCGGTCAAAAAGGGCGAACCCATCGCAGAGGTTGAGACCGACAAGGTCAATATCGAGATTGAGTCATTTTCTAGTGGCATCTTGCGTAAGATTTTGGTAAAAGAGGGCGACTCTGCTCTTATTGGGGCCAGTATCGCCTTCGTGGGCACAGCAGACGAACCACTACCTGGCGAAAAAGCCAACCTTGTCAGCGCAGCGACCAGCAGCCATACGCAAGCCAACGGCAAGGTCAGCGCAGGTGCAGTTACAGGTCACACCGTGCCTGCTAGCCCCACACACACAATGGGCAGGCGCATCTTCATCTCACCGTTGGCACGCCATCTGGCGGCAGAGTATCAACTTGACTACACACAGATCAAAGGCACAGGACCGAACGGACGCATCATTAAGCTCGATATCGAGATAGCCCTGGCGGCTCAACAAGCTCATAAACAGCCGACGCCCCTTGCAGCCATGCCTATCGCTCCTGTTGTTCCAACGCCTGAAGCAGCACAAATTGCCGCTACGCCCGCCAACAGCAGCGAACGGGTGGTCGAGATTCCGCTCACCGCCATGCGCCGCACGATTGCCAAGCGGCTTAGCCAAAGTATGCAAAGCGCGCCCCATTTCTATGTCACCAGCGTCATCGACACGGGCAAACTTGCCAACCTACGTCAGCAGATCAACGAATATATGGCCAAAGACCCACTGCCCATTAAAATTAGCTTCAATGACCTGATTGTCAAGGCAGTGGCCCGCTCTCTAGAACACATTCCAGAAGTCAACGTCTCCTTCGCAGAGGATCGTATCTTGCAAAAGCAGTACATCAATGTTGGCGTCGCGGTTGCGCTGGAGCAAGGTTTGATTGTGCCGGTTGTGCGCAATGCAAACAAGCTCAGCGTCCTTGAGTTGGCGCGCGAGACACGCCGCCTGGCGGAGCTAGCACGCCAGGGTAAACTCAAGCCTGAAGACTTCAGTGGCGGCACGTTCACTGTGAGCAACCTGGGTATGTTTGATGTCGAGAGCTTCACTGCTGTCATCAACCCACCAGAGTCTGCTATTCTCGCCATCGGTTCGATCACGCCAACGCCCGCCATTGTTGATGGGCAGATCGTTGTGCGCGAGCGCATGAAGGTCACAATCTCATCCGACCATCGTGCCATCGACGGTGCTATTGCGGCGCGTTTCTTACAAGAGGTCAAGCGTCTGCTGGAAGAGCCATTTGGTTTGTTACTGTAAGACGAATGGGACACATCCTGTGCCGTGAGAGATCGACAGATGGGCAGCCATTGTCCTTTGTGTTAAGAGGACAATGGCTGCCCATTACAGCGTATTGCAAGAAGACAACAGCTTGCTATTTTTTGCGCCGCTGGTTGACACGATATTCGCGGTAGAGATCGTCATCCGCACCCTGGACACCCTGGCGAAGCGTTGGCTGCGCTTTCGCGTCATCGCTACTACCATTCGCGCCGCTGTTTCGGGACGCACCACCTTTGTTTGCAGATGAATTGGTAGCAGCCGAGAAACTGCGTGGCAGGAAGTCAAAGCGCGCCAACACGACTAGCAGGATAATCAGCACCGCCAGATAGACAAGTGTTGACGTTTTAATAATAACATTGCCGCCAAAGAGAACAAACTGCGCGAGCACCGTATCAATCTTGTTCGCAGCAAACAAGCCAGTAACACCATAGCCAACAAATTGCGCAACTAGCAGGTAGATCGCCATACCAATAATATAGCGCGTCTTAAACCCACCCGTGCTTCTGGAGCTAGAGCGAAATAGTGATGGTGCGGCTTTCGTCTCGGCAGCATGCTCACTGGCCGCATCCTTCTTCGCAACTTCAGCAGCAACGGCGGCAGTTTTAGTAGTCGCCGGCTTACCTCGCGTGGCACGTGCAATGCGCGCCTGCGCGATATCACTTTCTTGTTTGTCCTTGCTTACCTCTTGCGAACCACGCCCAAGCGTGGAGAAGAAACTTGGCAGACGCCGCCCTTTCGGCGCGCTAGGAGCCACCACAGAGGCGGGACTAACCGCTGGCTCAACAACGATTGCCGAAGTCGCCACGCTGCTCTGTGCAGGCTCTGACGCTCCTTCAGTCGAAGCAAGAGAATTTGCTGGTGTGATCAGCACAGGACGACTGCGGTTCCCACGTGCGGACCGCCGCTGTTTGCGGCTACTCGGAGTATTATAATCCTGGCTCATGAAAAGCCTCCCTAACGATCTGTATTGTTAAACTGATGAAACGCATCCTGACCAAACTGGCTATCCTGCTCAGAAGGGAGATGCTGCGTATAACCTGGTGAGCCTGGAAACTCGCTCTGCTGCTCCACTCTGCTGGCCGGAGTCGCAGAAGGAGATGCGGTGGCTCCAGTGTATGGAGATGAAGCAGGCGTTGCCGAGGGCAGCGGTGGCGGGAATGGCACAGGTTGCACTGGCTGGGGAGCCTGCGTCTGTGAAACTGCATAGGCAGGCGCAACCTCTAATGCTCCCAAGCCCGCGCGGGCAATCTCATCATCACGCCCTGGCGCATTGCCACCACTGACCCCAATACCTCCAACAGTCGCCCCTCCAACACGAATGGGCCAGCCCCCTGACGCCATTATAAATTTGCCTTCCGTCATGCTTGCCATACTCGACGCAAAACCCGGGATACTCGATCCCCATTGAGCAACAGCATCGGTAGGTTGGTTAAACATCACCGCAGTACATGCTTTGGCAATGCTAATATTACCCGTCGCCCATCCATAGGGGGACATCATCCGCTCAAAAAGAACAAGATGCCCACCTGCGTCGACAATCGCAATGCTCACAGGACTGCGTAACTCACGCGCACGCTGCTTACAAGCTTCAAGGATACGGCGCGCCAGGTCGATTGAAATGCTCACGCCCGGTTGCTCCTTCTGATTTTTCTTGCTGGCTCTTAACGATCATATCGGTTGCGTAGCCCTCGGTGATATCACACGACCAACGCAATGACTAGCACATAGCATAGAATAACGGGCCTATTGTACCGCACCCACGCTATTCGTGCAATGTACTGTTCAGCAGGGTTCTCCGCCCCTATAACGTATCAACAAGGCTGACGCGCTCAGTATGCCATACCAATTTCCGATATTTCTCCTCGACAAGCTGATGGGCCAGTTCCCATTCCGAGGCACTCAGTTCGCCCGGCACGAACGCTTGCGCAAAAACACGATTAAAACCACCTTGAAATGCCGCTACCACCTCATCCCATGTTGCCGCAGGCAGAAAGCTATGCAGCGGAGTCGTCTTAGTGCGGTAAAGGGCCAGAGCTTCCGCACGTGCGCTTTCGCTCGGATAGCGCAACATACTGAAAAACTCCTCTGACCGCTCTGCAAGGGGGAGCGACCCCTGCTGCAACAAGCCATCGTCCTTCCAGACTTGCGCGCTGCCAATCAGCTTATAGCCACTCACAGTCAGGTCCGCCTGCGTAGATGATGCAAAACAGGCGGCAGAGGGATGCTTGCTCACATGCTCATCACTTAACACCGCATGCAAACCTAGCTGTTTCAAGGCCGCCACCAGACCTTGCGCCAGATAGGCATAAGCGGCTACCACCCCCGATGGAACCCCCTCGCGTTTGCCAATCACAATGCTATAGGTGAACTCATCGCGATGATAGACCGCACGCCCACCCGTCGGACGACGCACCAACTCAACACCACGCTGCTGACAAACAGTATGCTCAATCTCACGCTCGACATTCTGGAAACGCCCTAATGTAATTGCCACCTGCTGCCAACGGAAGACACGCAAAGTGGGCGGAGCCTCGCCACGCAAATAATGGGTGAGAATGGCCTCATCAATCGCCATATTAAGAGCCGTCTCCTGCGCACCTGTAGAAACAAAGCGATATGGCATCTTCTCTAGCATCGCTTCCCATCCTTTACTCTAGTCTACTGTGTCAGCGCACTACGTGCCTGTTTCCATTTTTCGCGCTGCTCCTCGCGTACTCGTTCTGAAGCAGGCACGTAACACGCTAGGAATTCGTCGCGCAAGGCTGGATAACTACCATCAATAATCGCGGCCCGCAGTTGCGCGGCGAGTTGTAACATAAAATGCAGGTTATGGATACTGCCCAAACGATAATACAACTGCTCTTCGGCACGGATTAAATGGTGCAAATAGCCTGCACTATAATTGCGGCAGGTGTAACACGCACACCCTTCAGCCAGTGGCTCCTGCACAGTGCGGAAACGCGCCCCTTTAATGTTCACACGCCCATTGCGGGTAAAGAGGCCTCCATGGCGTGCCACACGGGTCGGCAACACACAATCAAACATATCCATGCCCAAACCAACACCCATCACTAGGTCTTCTGGCGAACCAACACCGAGTAAATGGCGTGGTTTGTCGCGTGGCAGTTCAGGCGTGACATGACGCAGCATCTCCCACATCATCGCCTTTGGCTCACCGACCGAGAGGCCGCCAATCGAAAGACCCGCAAAAGGCAGATGGCCAATGGCCCGCGCACTCTCACGACGTAACTCTGGCTCAAAAGCCCCTTGCACAATGCCGAAAAGCGTCTGCTCCGGGCGATACCGTTCTTTTGCCACAAGGGCACGTTCCTCCCAACGATGGGTGCGCTCTAAGGCGGCACGTGCCTCAGCAGGCGTACAAGGATAGGGAGCGCAAATATCAAGCGGCAGAATGATATCCGCTCCCAACTCGGCCTCAATCTGCATCACACGCTCAGGTGTCAGTACCTGCGTCGAACCATCGAGATGCGACTTAAACGAAACGCCATCTTCGCTCAATTTACGCAGATGCCCCAGGCTCCAAACCTGAAAGCCGCCACTATCAGTGAGGATGGGACCATCCCAATGCATAAAAGTATGCAATCCCCCAAAAGCATCAATCAGGGCTGAACCTGGGCGTAACATCAAATGGTAGGTATTAGCGAGAATGATCTGCGCACCCGCAGCCCGTAGCTCCTCTGGAGCCACGCTCTTGACAGTCGCCTGTGTGCCAACGGGCATAAAAATTGGCGTCTGAATCGGGCCATGTGGCGTCTGAATCGTGCCCGCACGCGCCCATGTCGTGGGACATTCCGCCTCAATGCTAAAAGAAAATGGTGTCATGAACCTTCCGCAAATTACGATAATGGGCAGAGAGCCAACCAGTATGCTGCCTTGAGACAACGGAGAGAAACAGGGCAAGGCAGGCATTTTCTCCCATTTTCCATTGTCTCATGTACGTCAAGTGGGGATAGTGTAGCAGCAAGCAAGGTATATTTCACAAATGTGAGCATTTGCACAAGATACGACGGCAAAATGGAAACGTTTTATCTCTGCAATCGATGGTTAGCATATAAAGAATATATAAAAATATGGGAACGCTTGTAAAAACCACGCAAAAAGCCCTTGCAAATCGTAATGGGATAGTGTATGCTTTTTTTCGGTATCCAATCTCGGTCTCGCACAGTGTTCGTCCAGGCATCAACATCCCACGCTGGTAGGGGAAGAAAAAACTGGTGACATCTGGTAAGATATGGACCCGGAGGAGTACCAACATATCACAAGGAGGTCCCTAGTTGAACTTCGTTGACAAAACTCTCAAATGCCGTGACTGCGGAAATGATTTTGTGTTTACCGCAGGAGAACAAGAGTTCTACCAGCAAAAAGGGCTGATGAATCAGCCCAGCCGTTGCCGCTCCTGCCGTGAGGCTCGCCGCAATAACACCAGTGCTTCTAGCAATCGCTCTGAGCGCGCTCCCCGCGAAATGCACACGGTGATCTGTGCAGAATGTGGAATCGAGACACAGGTTCCCTTCCTGCCAAAGAATGACCGCCCCGTTTATTGTAGCTCTTGCTTCGATAAAGTGCGCGTCGTCCGCAATTAGTTCTTGCGCCACCATGCTTTAACTGTTCTTAAGTATCGATCTGATAAGCGATACAGCAGACGAGACGAGCTACCCGGCCCACAGGCACGGATGTCCTCTCTTCCTGATAAGAACAATGGGGCAAAACAGAGGTCTGTTCTCTGTTTTGCCCCATCTTGCATATGATGATGCCTCTGGAATAAAATAGCAGCATCACCTGTTTTTTGCTCTATAGAGAACAGACGGTTGCTTCTTTCTACCCACCCGTAGCACCCTTGCCCATCAGTTTTTCAAAAAGAACACTATTTTCTTGACAGACGTTTACGACGTTCTATAATAGGGAATAACATTTGTCTATCATTGTAAATACATCCGTAGCGCAGTATTTTCACTGATG
>DAICZM010000075.1 GCA_027311145.1 Ktedonobacterales bacterium | reverse complement strand
TTTTTGTGTAATATGTGGATAACTTTGCATACTCTTTTGGTAGGTCTTATCCTAAAAGCAAGCTTCTGCCGCTCATGTCCTTTGGTTGTGAAATACCCAATATTTGAAGAATAGTTGGTGCAACATCAGCGAGAATGCCGTCGGTGCGTAGACGAGCTTGGATCAGTTGTGGCACGACCAGGTAAAGGGGCACGGGATTGGTCGTATGTGCTGTGAATGGTTTACCCGTATCGTACTCAATCAATTGTTCTGCGTTGCCATGGTCTGCTGTAATCAGCAACCCGCCACCAACCGCCAGCGTAGCCTCGACAACACGCCCTACGCCCGTGTCAACCGCTTCAACTGCCTTTATTGCGGCTTCTATAACACCTGTGTGACCAACCATATCAGCATTGGCATAATTCATGATAACAAAATCGAACTCACCGCTGCGGATATGCTCAACGGCTGTATCGGTGATGCCGGCCGCACTCATCTCTGGTTGCAGATCATAGGTTGGTACTTTCGGTGAGGGAACCAGAACACGCTCTTCACCAGGGAAAGGCGTTTCACGGCGTCCGTTGATGAAGTAGGTCACATGGGCGTACTTCTCGGTCTCTGCCGTGTGAAACTGGCGCAAACCCTGTTCGGAAATGACTCGTGCCAGCGGCATGTCAACCTCATCAGCACGGTAGGCCACTTCAGCGTCCAGACCCGCTTCATATTCGGTCATCATCACATATTGCAGGTCGGCTAAACGTAGGCCTCGCTCAAACTTGCCCTCTGCCTGTGGTGGCAGCGTTGGCAAAACGAAAGCCTTGGTGAGTTGGCGCGCACGATCTGGGCGGAAATTATAGTGAATGAGCGCGTCGCCCGCTTGTATAGTAGCAACCGGGTGGTCCTCTGCCATGATAACGGTGGGCAAGATGAATTCGTCGGTTACATGCTCATCGTAGGCTTGCTGAATGGCCGTTGTGGCAGAGGTGGCGCGTTTCCCTTGTGCGCGTGTCATGGCCAGATAGGTTGAGCCTGTGCGCTCCCAACGGTTATCGCGGTCCATTGCATAATAACGTCCGCTGACCGTTGCCACTTTGGCCGGGTGCGCCGTGTTGATCGCATGCGCTCGAGCCTCCAGGTAGTGCATAAATTCAACGCCGCCTGTTGGTGAGCTATCGCGTCCATCGGTGAACGAGTGGATAAAGACGCGCTCAATATCGTGTATCTGGGCCAGGCGTAGTAAAGCCTCTAAGTGCGACTCATGGGCATGGACGCCGCCATTGCCGAGCAGGCCGCAAATATGCAATTGCGATTGGTTGCGCTTGACATGGGCAATTGCCTTGAGCAGGGCGGGGTTTTGGAAAAAGGAGCCATCGCGAATAGACTCGCTGACACGGGTGTAGTCCTGTAGCACACGCTTGCCGGCGCCGATATTCTGGTGTCCAACCTCGGAATTGCCCATCTGACCTTCTGGCAAGCCAACGGCCTCACCCGATGTTTTGACGGCGGTATGTGGCCATGTACGGGTCAGCGTATCGATATTAGGTGTGCGGGCTAGCGCGATAGCGTTGCCCTCTTTGCGTGCATTAATGCCCCAACCGTCCATGATAATTAAGACAAACGGACGTGGTCGCCTGCTAAAAGTCATGCTCATCGTTCTCTGCTTTCCATTTTGAAGCAACTATTTATGAGACGTAGCGATTCTCCGCTTTATTGTACCATGTATGTGCTTGAGGTGTTAGGGGAGAAGATGGAAGGTGGCATGAGGGATATCGTCGTAGCGTAGGACTTTGCCGTCATCTGACGATGTGTGCATGACACCCACAAGGAGTGTCATGCACAGGTTATGATTGTGTCATGCTTAGGTCTGCAAGCGCATTTGACAGCATGTTACTCTTCGACGCGTTGGGCATTGATGCGGCGGCGACTGCGGCGACTTGTTGTCTCTGCGATGCGTAATCGACTAAGGGCGCGTTTGAGAGCGGCTTCCATCTCGGCGCGCTCCTGGTTTGATTGTGCTTGCGCCAATCGTTCTTGAGCGCGACGACGAGCTGTTTCAGCGCGTGCCTGGTCGATCTCTTCGGCATGTTCTGCCGCGTCGGCAAGAACGGTCACACGGTTATCTGAAACTTCTAGAAAGCCGCCTGATACGAAAATAGGCTCTTCCATATCACCGAGACGGATACGTAACTCACCCGCGCCTAAGACTGTGAGTAGTGCGGCATGGCGTGGCAGGATGCCGAGTTGTCCCTCGATACCGGGGGCATTGACCAGATCCGCCTCGCCATTATAGAGTTCGCGTTCAGCCGTTACTACTTCGACGTGCAAGGTATCACGAACGCTCCGTACTGCCATATCCTATGCCTCTTGTTTCTCATCCTGGTAGCGTTGTACGACTTCGTCGATACCGCCCGCCATGTAGAAGAGACCCTCAGGAATCTGGTCATGCTTGCCTTCGAGAATCTCTTTGAATGCGCGCACTGTCTCTTTGACGGGTACATACTTGCCCTCGCGTCCGGTGAAGGCCTGTGCGACAGTCATGGGTTGCGAGAAGAAACGCTGCATTTTACGTGCGCGTGTGACGGTCAGTTTATCATCGTCGGAGAGTTCGTCAACGCCCAGGATAGAGATGATGTCCTGAAGGTCTTTATAACGCTGCAAGACGCGCTGCACGTTACGTGCGATAGCGTAATGCTCCTCACCAACGATCTGTGGGTCAAGGATGCGGCTGGTTGAGGCCAGTGGATCGACGGCGGGATAGATACCCTGCTCGGCAATCGAACGCTCCAACACAATCGTAGAATCCAGGTGCGCAAACGTTGTGGCGGGTGCCGGATCGGTGTAGTCGTCTGCGGGAACGTAGACGGCTTGCATCGAGGTGATCGAGCCTTTCTTGGTCGAGGTGATGCGCTCTTGCAGATCGCCCATCTCTTCCGCCAGATTGGGCTGATAGCCCACTGCGGATGGCATACGACCGAGCAGTGCCGAGACCTCAGAACCCGCTTGTGTGAAGCGGAAGATATTGTCGATGAAGAGCAGAACGTCTTTGCCTTCCTGATCGCGGAAATATTCGGCGATGGTCAGGCCCGTCAAGGCGACGCGCAGACGTGAGCCGGGTGGTTCATTCATCTGTCCGAAGACCATTGCCAGACGATCAAGCACGCCTGCTTCCATCATTTCGTGATAGAGGTCGTTGCCCTCGCGTGTGCGCTCGCCGACGCCTGCAAAGACGCTATAGCCACCGTGCGCCTTGGCGATATTGTTGATGAGTTCCTGGATGATGACGGTCTTGCCGACGCCTGCGCCACCAAATGCACCGATCTTACCACCTTTCATAAAGGGGCAAATCAGATCAATCACTTTCATGCCGGTTTCGAAGACCTCGATGTTTGATGTCTGCTCTTCGAGCGTAGGAGCGGCACGGTGGATGGGTAGACGAGGGGAGTCTGTGACCTGCCCTTTGTTGTCAATGGCTTGGCCAAGAACATTAAAAATGCGTCCCAGTGTCTTTGCTCCAACGGGAACAGAGATAGGGCTGCCACTGTCGAAAGCTGGTGTACCGCGCTGCAGGCCGTCAGTTGGTCCCATTGCGACGCAGCGTACCCAGTTGTTGCCTAGCAATTGCTCAACCTCAAGGACAAGGTCCTCAGTGGCACCGGAAGGGCGCGTGGTCAAAGCATTATAGATTTCGGGCAGTTTGTCGGGGGGAAACTCTACGTCCACAACGGCCCCCAGCACTTGCACGATGGTTCCCTTCGTTAGTGTGCTTGTTGCCATGTATTTTTCCTTTTATATCTTCCCGTATGAAAAAGCTTACTATACATACACTTTCGCATACGGAGCTGTTCGCATGTCTTGCGCGCAACAAGAAAGCGCGCTTCTTGGCTTATTCGGTAGCACCGGCGATGACCTCAAGAATCTGCGTGGTAATCGCAGCCTGACGGGCCTTGTTATACGTGAGCGTGAGGTCTTGCACCAGTTCTTTCGCGCTGTCGGTTGCGTTCTTCATGGCAATCATCTGTGCGGAGTAGAAACTGGCGATTGTCTCAAGCAGCGTTTGATAGACCTGCACATCTACATAACGGGGCAATAATGCCTCGTAGATAGAGCTGGCATCTGGCTCGTAGATATATTCAATCGTTCTTTTTTGTTCGGTGTCAGTATTTTCAACCGGTGGTTTTACAGGCAATAGCTGCATGACTGTCGGCTGCTGTAAAACAGTATTGACATATTTGGCGTATACGACGTAGACAGCGTCTACCTCACCTTTCAGGAAGGCGTCTACCGCAACTTGTGCGATGGCAGAAGCGTCGTTCATGGCGGGACGGTCTCCATAGTTCGTAAATTCCGCGATGAGCGGCAGTTGTGAACGAACGAGGAAATCGCGTCCTTTGCGTCCGACAGCAATAAATTCGAGTCGTGGGCGTTCGCTCTGAGCGGCTACCTGGTTTTGTAGCTCTTGCGCGGTTGCGGCAGCTTTGCGGTTAATGTTACTGGGCAACGCACCACACAAGCCACGGTCTGGCGTGATGACAATAAAGCCGATAGTACGGATAGGACGCTGCTTGAGCAGAGCAACGCCCTCGCCGACGTCGTCGCCAGAAGTGCGGGCGAGACGTGAGACGAGGTCGCGCAACTGGTCGGCATAGGGGCGTGCCTGTTGGACACGCTCCTGTGCGCGACGCATCTTGCTACTCGCCACCATCTGCATCGCTTTGGTGATCTGCGCGGTGTTTTTGACCGAGCGGATCCGCCGTCGAATATCTCGGAGTGATGGCATAACTCAGTCTCCTAGCGCGCTTTCGCGGTGGTTGCCGGAGCATCCGCACGCGGGGCCGCCGTTTTCTTATACTCATCAATCGCGGCATCCAGTTTGGCAAGCAGCTCTTTCGACATCTTATTCTTCTGCTTGACAGACTGCTCGACGATCTCTTGCGCGATTTCGGGATGGTTTGCCTCCATATAGCGATGGAAACCAGCCTCCCAGGCAGCAACCTGGTCGAGCGCAACATCATCGAGGAAACCCTGGTTTGTCGCGTAGATAATCATAACCTGTTTCTCTACGGGCAATGGTTGATACTGACCCTGCTTCAGCACCTCAGTGAGACGCTGACCGCGATCAATGCTGTTCTTTGTTCTTTTGTCCAGGTCGGACGAGAACTGTGCAAAAGCGGCAAGCTCGCGGAATTGGGCAAGGTCGAGACGCAACGTGCCACCAACCTGTTTCATGGCGGCGGTCTGCGCGCTGGTTCCCACGCGTGAGACGGAGTTGCCGACGTTAATGGCGGGGCGGATGCCTGCATTAAACAGGTCGGTCTCCAGGAAGATCTGCCCGTCGGTAATCGAAATGACGTTAGTTGGGATATAGGCCGAGATGTCATTCGCTTTCGTCTCGATGATTGGCAGTGCAGTGAGCGAGCCGCCACCATAGTCTTTATTGAGACGCGCTGCACGCTCCAGCAAGCGCGAGTGCAGATAGAAGACGTCCCCAGGGAAGGCTTCGCGGCCTGGAGGGCGGCGGATAATTAGCGAGATGTTGCGATATGCTTCTGCATGTTTGGTTAAATCATCATAAATGATGAGGGCGTCACGTCCGCTTTCCATAAACTCTTCACCCATTGAGCAACCCGCATAGGGTGCAAGGTATTTCAGTGGGGCGGGATCAGACGCGCCAGCCGCGACAATGATCGTGTATTCCATGGCCCCATGTTGCTCTAGAATAGCGCGTGTGCGGGCGATAGAGGAGTTTTTCTGACCAATCGCGACATAGATGCAGAGCAGGTTTTTGCCCTTTTGATTGATGATTGTGTCGATGGCAATGGCGGTTTTGCCCGTCTGGCGGTCGCCGATAATGAGTTCACGCTGACCACGACCGATAGGAATCATGCTATCAACCGCCTTCAAGCCAGTCTGAACGGGCGTGTTGACGCTCTGGCGGGTAATGACGCCTGGGGCGACACGTTCAATCGGACGGAACTTGGTGGTGTTAATGGGGCCGCCATCGTCGATAGGTTGGCCCAACGGATTGACCACGCGGCCGAGCAGCGCGTCACCAACGGGAACCTCGATAATACGCCCGGTGGTGCGAACCTCGTCGTCTTCGCGAATATGTGTATAATCACCCAGGATAGGGCAGCTGACAGTTTCTTCTTCAAGGTTGAAAGCTAGCCCAAAGAGTCCTGTGCGTGTAAATTCTACCAATTCGAGATACTTCACATCTTGCAGGCCATAGATACGTGAGATACCATCCTGTACGGCAATAACGGTTCCTACGCTTGCCGTTGAGGTTCCACTTGCTCCAAAGCCCACGATGTTTTTCTCTATGATGGCACTGATTTCATCAGCCCAAGATGCCATCGTATTTCCTCCTGACACTGGATGCGAGCATACAACGTATGTTTTTAATCCAAATTGCAATTAAAGTTGAGTCGAGATTGCTTGTCTCTCGCTGAAAGGAGGCCACAGGGTTGTATTGTTGCGCACCTACCCGCGTGTGGCCTCTTGCCCCTCACTTGTTTCTTGTTATATTGCGTCGGCTGCTTTACTTGCAGCACTGCTCTCTAACCAGCACTGCTGGTCTCGGCAACGTCTTCAGAGAAAAAATCAAGATGCGAATTGGCGACCCCGCTGAGAAGCTGCTGCTGCAAGGCACTCAGGCGATAGCGCACACTGCCGTCGATGACATGATCGCCGACCTGTGCAATGACACCGCCGAGAATGGCTGGGTCAATGACTGTTTGCATGATGATCTTCTTGCCTGTTTGTCTCTGTAAAGCCTGCTGGACAAGCGTGTTCTGTGCCTCGTCCATCGGGGTAGCCGTTGTCACCTTTGCGATTGCCTCATTCTTATAGTCAAGAATGAGTTGAGCAAGCTCTTTGGCGATATTCGGCGTGAAGTCAATCAGGTGACGCTGGACGATTAACAAGGCTAGGTTGAGCGACGTGGGTAGCACCTTCCCCGTCAAGCTTTGACGGAGAGCTGTCTCTTTACGCTGTGCTGCAATCTTCGGCTCGCGTAGGAGATAGGCCAACTTGCGAATCTCAAAAAGGCGCGCAATCTCTTGAATGTCGGCAAGTGTCCTATCAAGCGTGTTCTGCTTGAGTGCCAGATCGAAGATGGCGGTGGCGTAGCGGCGCGCAATCGCTCCCTTTAACATTATTGCTCCCTCGCCTTG
Organism: Ktedonobacterales bacterium; assembly: GCA_027311145.1. GTDB lineage: Bacteria > Chloroflexota > Ktedonobacteria > Ktedonobacterales > Ktedonobacteraceae > DTNP01. The sequence continues at coordinate 7,186 of DAICZM010000075.1, read as the reverse complement.
TTACTGGCAACAACAAACTCTTCCACAAGACGGCGGTTGTCCTTGTTATCGATGGAGCGATTGATGACTTTCCCCGCTGCATCAATTGAGAGGTTGACAACCAGACGGCTTAGCTCGTTGCGTGCGCGATTCGCTTCTTGCTGGATGCGCGCAATCTGCTGCTGGCTAATCTGCTCGGCGCGTGCATGTGCCTCTTCTTCAATGCGACGTGCCTCGTCTTGAGCAACTTTTACTGCACGCTCAATAGTTGCTTGAGCATCACGGCGCGCCTCGATGAGTACCTGCTCAGCGCGCTCTGTGGCTTCCGCAAGTTCCTGTTTGGCGCGCTCCGCATTCTCTACACCCTCGCGAATAAACTGCTGCCGTTTATCGAGGATGTTAGTGATAGCGGGAAAGCCCCACTTCCAGAGAAGATAGAAGACGATACCAAAGCTGACAAGCTGCGAGAGGAAGGCCCATCCGTTGATCCCTAGCCCTGTGAATAGCGCACCGGGGCCGGAAGCTGCGAGAATCATTGTCGGCATTTGTGATTTGCCCCCTTTCTCAGTGTAGAATGATCTGTCCACAAGTTAAGTAGAGAGACGTAGCGCGTCAGAGAGCCGTTGGGCCAGAGAGCCGTTGGGCCAGAGAGCCGTTGGGCATAACACCCACAAGGGGTGTCACTACACTACGTCTGCGTTGCTACTGTAGGGCCAGTGCTACCTGAGGAATTGGATCAGGAAGGCAATCAGCAGGGCATAAATAGCGATAGCTTCTGCGAATGCCAGACCGATAAAGAGATTGGTGCGGATCAGTGGCTCGGCTTCGGGGTTGCGACCGATAGCGTTAAATGCCTGACCTGCCGCGATACCAATACCAATGCCAGGTCCGATAGCTCCAAGACCGATAGCCAATGCAACACCTAATGGTACGAGATTCATGATAAAAATCCTCCTTAAGGACAAACCTTATAATGTGTATGAATGAAGCGAGATGCTTGCTATGCGAATACGGAACCAGTCCGCGCATAGTGATATGCAATGCTACTATAAGACACATAATGTGACAGCAGATACACCGTCTATATCTCAGGCGGTGCTGAAAGGCGACCCTAGTGGGCTACCTTTTGCTGTACAGGATGACCTGCATGTGCCTCATTCTCCTCAAATTCTTCTTCTGCATGCTCATGGCTAGTCATTGCCAATTGCATGTAAGTGATGCTCAGGAGTGAGAAGACAAGAGCCTGAACAAATGCCACAAAAATTTCAAAGGGAATAAAAATGATATCTGAAACGAATGGAAGTAGGAAGGCAAAAACCGCTAGCACAACGCTACCCGCGAAGATATTTCCAAAGAGACGGAATGCTAGCGAAAGGATGCGTGCGACTTCACTAATGATCTCCAGCAAGCCAACGAAGAACTCGATAAAGCCCTCGAAGCTAAACTTGCGCAATGCTTTGATGTTGATGTATTTGCCGACATGTTGGCTAAAACCCAGGGTGGCAAAGCCCAAGACTTGCGAGGTGACGACAACGATCAACGCCATTGCCAGCGTCAGGTTTAGATCTGTGGTTGCTGGACGAATCCAGGGAGTAATCTGGTTTGAGATATCACCAAAGAGTAGGAACCCCAGCACTGGCTGACTACTAGTATGCAATTGCTGAATTGCGGGTCCATTAATTTGTCCGATGGTGTCAACACCAGGAATGATGTCAAGCAGGTTCGAGACGATGATGAAAAGAAAGATCGTGCCTATAAACGGCAGGAACTTTCTCCCCTTCTCTTTTCCCACGACACCCTCGACGATTCCACGGAGTGACTCCACTGCCCATTCGACAAAGTTTTGCATGCCGGATGGAATGCGTTCACGGCGGCGTGAGCCTGCATAAAAAAGCAGGAGCAGCACCGCAATCGACACCCATGTACACAGAAGCGTGTTTGTGACAGGGAAGCCGAAGATGTAGAAGATGGTATCCGGCGAGAGTTTTATGTCAGGAAGTTTCCAGAGCACTCGGCGTCCTCCTTATAGACCGGGCTACTTTGCCATGCAAGGTTTGTTCGCGGGGGTGGCTTCCGTCTTTATTCTAGCATCCTATACATTTTATAGAGAACGTTTAAATAAACGGTATGCTCCATATATTCCCGAAATTAGGCCAAGCAGCAGCCCGCAAAGTATAAATACATGACTGGTATGTAAGACGCCATCCAGGTAGTTACCGAGGATGGCAAATAGAGCAATGGGGAGCGCAATGGTTAGTCCTAGTTGCCCAACTAAAGCCAGTGATCCCCAAACAGAGGGTGGTGGTTTTTGTTTCATCCCTGTTGTCCCATCTGTCTTCTCTTATTATTATACCTACAGGATTATAACACAGGGTACAGATTATTTGCAACTGTAGATACAGTCTCTTCCTACTTGGAGGTACATGTATGGGAAGCTTCTCTTGATCTCTTCTCTGTGCTGCTCATCCTATGCTGAACAGGCAAAATTTCATCCGCAGAGGTGATCTGCATCTTCTTTTGCCTGTTCAGTAGAGCATATTTCCACTAAGATAAAGTCGTGCTGTGTTCAGGCGTCTCCGCGCAAATTGATGACTGCCCCTTGATAGTATACCTCTTCGTAGCGCACGCGCCCTTCGCCCAAGATGGCGGTGATCTGTGCTATAAAAGCCTGCCATTGTGTGACCGGGTGAGACTGCCAGCCGTGTTCAACCTCAATGGAGAGCGCGATATCCGCACCCTCGACTGTTGCCTCTGTGCGTTTGCCAATATGGAAGCGCACGCTGTAGGAAGCTTTCCCGCTTGTGGCATCGATGCTAGGTTGGCTGTTGCCGCTCGTTACGCATGTCGGGCCAGTTTCCCCCCAATAAATACTGGCCCTGGCTCCTCCAAACTCAATTTCAAAAGCGGGTAGTGGATTCCAGTAGGCTTTGGCCTCGTTTTTAGCGTGTGTATCAAGCTGTCCCTCGAGATAGTTGGTGACGTATTGCATCAACGCGACATATTGCTCATACAGGCTACGCACATGTTGTAAAAAGATAGTGAATGGCTGGTTTAAGAGGGTGTCGAGCGTCTTGGCGTATGTTTGCCATTGCTCGCTGGCACGAATGACCAAGACATCTGACAAGCTCAAGTGGCCCAGTGAACGGATGTAGAGACCTGCTGGGAAGGCCTTGAAAAACTCCTGCCGATTTGCCAGACTCTGTAAAGCAATGAAGATTTTGGCGTATGACTCTTCTTGTCCTGCCAGGGGGTCTGCCATGAGGGCACGAGTTGGTAACGCGGCTGGCGTACACAGATTTCCCTGGAGCATATCCGCCAGACTGAGGTGATAGGCCAGATCAATCAGCGTTTTCATCGCAAGCCCATCAGGTTGCAACGTTATATTCTCTTGAATGAGTTGGGCCTTTTCTGGTGTTGTCCTTCTGTTCGCGAGTACTGCCTGCTGATATAGGCGTTCGCGTGTGGGCCAGCGCAGATGTGTGCCGTGTTGTGCCTCCTGAATAAATTGTATCAAAGCTCGTAGCGGATTCTCTCCACTGCCGGGGCTTGCGCTCTGTGCAACTTCGGGAGAGGCCAGTGAGGTAACATACTCAGCAAATTGGGTGACTCGTGCGGACTCTAGTAGTCGGTAGAGATAGCTGTGAAAACGTTGCATCTTCTGCTGCTGGTCATTGTCATCTCGCCAAGAAAAACGTAGACAGGCGATTGTCACTTCTTTACATACCAGTTGCCAGGCTTGGAAAGCCGCGAGCGTTCCTTGCTGTTGCCATCCTTGGTCGAGTGGTGGCACGTGAGGTACTTGCTGGCTATGCAGATATACGATCAGCGCACGCCCGTTCAACAATTCTTTGAACGCATCGCGAGCCGTCCCTTCTTGTAAAAAGTCGCGCGCAAGGGCGGGAATATTATACAGGGATTCGGCTGGGATCACTGTGATACGCGTGCTAATAAGGGAACGTATATACTCAGCACGGATCATGTTCTCTATGTAGTGGTTGAGGTCTTTATACCCGACTTTTTTGCGCAGCAAAGTTGCTAAAATTTGTGTAGCGGTGTAGTAAAAATCGAGTACTTGTGCCAACAGAAACACTCTATTAGACAGTTGAGTTGGCTCTACCGGGAGAAACGTGACATCGCCAGTGTTTTTGGTCCTATTCCCAAGAAACACTTGACGGATATGGGGAATATTTGTTGTAGCTGCAGGATGACGCTTGAGAACCACCAGTGCTTTAGTGTTGAGAGCGTAGGCGGCAACGCGGCTTATCTCCTCATCGTTATTGGTGAGCAGGTTGAGGAGCAATTGTTCAGGGAGGGATGGGAGTCGCTTGAAATTATCCAGTGCAATGACCGCCTGTTTCCGCTCGGCAGGTGAAGCGGCTGGCTCAGCGACAACCTGGACATAGTAGTCCAGAATGGACTCAAGCGCGTTGCGCGCGGCGGTCGCGACCGCATCGTCACTATTAACCGCGGTGGCACTAATTCTTTGCAGGGTGTAGAGCAAGGTGTGATACTCGCTCGTGCGCGTACGTAAAGCCTCAATAGCAGCGATACGTACCATCTCGTGCTGCGTTTGCTCTTGGGTGATGGTAAAGAGCATAGTGGTTGGCAACTGTTCAGTATCGCTTGCCAGCAGTTGGATCAGCGTTTCGCGGATAGGCCAGTCTTCTTGTTCTTGTGTCTCACGTAGTGCATTGTGCAGGTATGTGATAGCCTCTGGCATCTGTGTTTTGTGCAAAGCGGAAAGGGCAGCGATACGCACCTCCATGGCTACGTCTTGTGTGCTTGCCAGGGTAATTAACGCAGGCACGGAGAGACTGCCCGGAAAGTGGCTGAGAGTCCAGATTGCCATAGCTTGTATGGATGGCTCATCGTCATAGAGGCTGGCGGCAATAATGGACGTTGGCACAGGTTTCCGATAGGCAAGAACGGCAATCGCTTCTAAAGCGGCGATGCGTACCCGTGCTTCAGAGTCGTATAACCCCTTGAGCAGAGCTTGCTTGGGGACCTGGTAGCCAAAGCGCGGTAGGGCGCGTAGTGCAGCGGCGCGCCATTCCCAGCCTCTGTTCTGCGGATTGGTAATGAGGTTTACCAGCTCTTCAAGTGAAGCTGTTGTCAGCGGGTTCCACTGGCTAGGTTTAGGTTCTACTATTGGTGGACCAGAGCTAGCAGGCTGGCCGGGATACAGATTGGGGCGCAGCAGCGGTTGCTGTGTATATGGACCTGTTTGTCGGTCTGTGTAGTCCGTCTGACGTCTTCCACCCTCGGTGCTAGGTTCCGTATTCGCTTCCCAGAGAGGGTTGATTGGGCGAATCTCTCCTGTCGCTGGCTCTTCTGGTGAAGGAGAAGATGGCTGCTCTGGGATACGCTGATCGTGATCGTGATTCATCGTGGCTCCTCCTTATTTTTAGTATAACGACAGGTAGGCCTTGAGCAACTCGTGTAACTCTTGGCGGATTATGTTCTCGCAGTTTTTAGCGAGGCTTTTGTAATGGGGGGCTTTGCGCTGGTCTGACAATAGCTCGCTGACATAAATCTCGATGGAACGGTGATCGTGCATGTAGCCAGTGACCAGCGTGAAGTGTTCCTGGTTCCAGGTGTGATTTCTGAGCCAGCGTTCTGCAATGGGGAGCAGTTCTTGTCTGATCTCAGGAACTTGAAACAACTTATCCAAGCCGCGGGAGATGCGCTGATGCACGCCGCCCTCTGTGTCGCCCTGTATTGCGGCGATTTCCGTTTCAGAACGTTCATCGATCCATTTGAGGCGCATTGCCTGAATCGTTTTGTCTTCGGGTCCCTTTTTCTTGTGTTGCTGATACATATCTAGCAGTTGCGTGAGTCGAGCTTTAATCAAGATAGCTTCACTGTCCTGATTCTCTACTTCGTCGAAATTTGCTTGTTCGTCTTCGAGGCCGCTGTCTGTCCCTTCTTTAGTCTTCTGGTAAACGGAGAGAATAAGTATTTTGATATCTGTTCGTGGCTGCGACGTTTGCGCGTCTCCCCCACCCTGGCGTGCTTTCTTCTCTTGTTGTAGCTGTTCGGCTCGACGAGGATTCTCGTGTCTCCAGTAGTTGAAGCATTCTTTGCAAGCAATAGAAGTGATTTGAGCAGAGAGGCTTTCCGCATCAAATGCATAGTATATCTCACGCATGGATTTGGAGAGTTTTGCCAATGCTGTTTGCAGGCACTCTTCTGGAGGATAGGCATGTTGCTTGTGCTTGTTCTTATGCTGTGTGAGCTTGTGCTGCTCATAATACTTGATAAATGGATCCAGTGCATGATACTTGGCAATACCAATAGTCCAGGTTTTAGCAAGCTCCTGGCGAAGAGCTACTTCGCCTTGTTCACGTGCTGCCTGAATACGTTCACGTGCAGGCGAGGGTTTAACTGTGCCTGGTCTGGTTGGTTTGGCTATTGGCATAGCTGGTTGAAGATGTGATAGCAAGAAAACAAGATAACCACCCGGGTTGTCTCTTATAAACCGGCTGGCGAGCTGCATACTTTCCGCAACAAGATCACTGTTCTGCTTGCCATCGTTTTGCGTAAAGGTCATCAGCAGACTATTGAGGCTACCATTCTGCCATAGCATCTCTTTGATGCGAAGCATTTCCAGGTAATATTGCACGAATTGCCTATACAAAATTTCTTGAGCTACCTTATCATCTTTATTTGGTGGACCAAACTCAGGATGATCTCTCATAAAATCCCGCACTAGTTGTTCGATGCGCTGTTCGTTGTTCATCAAACTTCCTCCATCCTGGCTGTGGACACTTCTGCCATGCGTTGGTTTGGCAAGCCATGATGATGTACGTGCAAGCGTGCAACGCCCATACCGCCCAGGGAGGCGGCAAGCGGAACGCTATCATTGTCCTTCGTTCTTTGCGATTTCATACGGCCCACACTCCTTTTATAATTGCCCGCATGCCTGTCCAGATGTGTTGCCAGCATAACATCTTTGTGTCCTCCGACGCACTGCTCTGTGCAAGTCGAAAAGTTGCCTGCTGTTCTCGCGCATAAGGCATGCTATTGGGTTATTGAGCAAAGTTCCCCTTATAGCTAGAAGACGGTATCCTTGGGCCAAACCTTACAAAAATTGACGCTGAATTTGCAATATTTTTATCATGCGTTTATCATGTTGATCTTCTACAATTTTCCCTGCTTCTTGTTTAGTGTTAGAGCCTAGTTAGAGCTTGCTTGGTTAGAGTAAAAA
>DAICZM010000074.1 GCA_027311145.1 Ktedonobacterales bacterium | reverse complement strand
GAGTTCGTATCGGGATAATTATTATATGCGACATGCGTGCTTAAGGCGTGCATCACCTCCGGCGCGGGCGGATAGGGGCTTTCATTGCTATTCAGTTTAATGAGTTGATGAACGGGAAGCCCGGTGCGCCGGCTAAAGGCTTCCAATGCTTCACCCGGAATATACTCAGCCATGCGGTCCATCTCTGGGCGCACATGTACGGCAAGAGGAGAAGGTGTATACATGACTAATCCTATTTTTCAGCGTCGGCGTCTACAAAAGACTGCGTGGGACGACGAATCAGCGAACTACGGGGCGCGAAGCCACTGGAGACATTGGCCGCTAGTGGCCCATTAGTGGGGCCACTAAAGCGTGGACCCTGTGGTTGAACCACCGGCTGCGCCTTGGGTGTCTCTGGCCCGCCTTCAATGCTTTGCTGCAACATCTCGACGCCGCGCCGTAAGGTGACCATATCGCGCATAAAGCAAGCGACGGCAGAGGCGGCGGAACCCTTTTCACGTGAGGCGTCATAACGGCGCGAAGTTGCTTCGCCCGCAACCTGTGCGGCTTGGGCCATGGGGTCGGATGTTTTGGCGGCGTAGGCATCTTGGAAAATATCATCCCAACTGCTCCAACGCCCACGTAACGGTTTCCAACCAAGCTGGCTATCACTAACGGTACGCCATTTCTCTTCGGTAAATTGAATCCAATCATCCAAGAGACGGGCATAGGCGTCCAAGCGTTGGCGAAGTTGCTCTTCCTCTTCGGATGGTCGCGGGGGCATCTGAGGAAAACTTTGTGGCAAGCCATCGGTTGATTGTTGACTGACGAAGCCGTTATTGTTAAATTGTTGATAACCAGGATACGCCACCTGCCCTCCCATCATGCCAGTAATGCCCTGGATAGTAGAAGTCATGCCGTTAAACGTCCCAGAACCTGTGAGCGCAGAGAGATCGGGAGCAAGCTGTCCGTTGGGTAAGCCCAACAACGGCAACTCGGTTCCTGCTGGCAACTCACCGAGGATGTGAATACCGCTTGTCCCTAGCGCGGGACTCAGCATCATCGTGCCATCCGGCAACATGATGCCTTCCGCGAGTGCGGAAATGCCGCCAATCACAATCTCTTCGTGACCAACTGCGTCCATAATGCGCCATGCTAGACGGGGATGACAGACAGCCCACCACAGACGGCGTGCGATGAATGTGCTAGCAAAGGTGAAATTGACCACTAGCCAAACAACACCGCGTACGGCAAGCCAGTTGACAAGCGCGACGACAATCACCCAATACCAGGCATCGTGTTGACCTACCTCTTCTACGAAGGTCAATACGGCAGCAACGGTCAGACTTGGATCGCGAAATGGATTGATTACATCAAGAACTCGTCCAAGCCACTTTCTCCAGCCTGTCTTCTCTTCCAATGTGCGCTCCTCTCATCTCTGTCGCTGGTCCAACAGATGCCTACTGCGTTGTACATGTTGCACTCGCGGAGTGATTGTAACATGTACTCTGTCCCCCTGCAAGTTTTGCTCTCTTTTATAGGTAGTTATGGATGGGTGCGACCTTCGCGTAGCCACAATTTCCTTTTGCCTGATCTGCTGTACTCTCATTTCTACTAACTCACAACGGATATTGCCTATCAATTTCGTTCACGGGGTACTAAGGTACTGTATCTTCTGCCTACACTTTTCAGCTTTTCTACCTTTATGTATGCCCTTGATCGTCAATGAGTCGAATTAGGTCCATTCATTCGTGTCACTAAAGGGATATTGTCTTTGGAATCGTCGCCACGCAACTATTTTTCTGTTGCTCAGGTGACGAAAGAATCAAATCGTGGTGAGAACGTGCGTGGTAAACGTGGCCAGAGAAGGGAAACTATTGAATGCCGAATAGCATTTCTTAGCATAGATACACCGGGTGAGTGACTCTATTGACGGATAGGGAGCAGATAACAACACCATAGAAGCATGTAGTAGGCCAGGGACTGGTAATCCTGTTTCATTGTATGGTAACATAAGTAATGGTGTCTTGTGTATCTCAGTCGTATGTGATTTTGTGTTTTCCCGTGTCAGACCGTGCCATGCGTCTCTTAATAGCGCAATGATGCACCAGTGGAACCCACGGAATTCACGGTCTCTATAGGCAGGAGCAGGAAACACCTATTAGAAAGGAAACATTCATGGCCACGCGGATGACGATCCAGGAGCCTCCGCAGTTGATGCATGCCCAACGCCTCATTATTGCCTCTAATCGAGGGCCCGTTGAGTACCAACTGAGCCAGGATAAGACGCTCAAACCACGTCGTGGTGCGGGCGGTATGGTCACGGCTCTGATTGATGCAGGGAATAAGATGGATGTGACGTGGGTAGCAATGGCAATGACCGAGGGTGATCGGCTTGCCATTCAGCAGGCACAGCAAGACAGCGGCCTCCTTCAATCGCCTTTACGCGGTCAAAAAATGCAGCTACGCTATGTTGCCGTCTCTAAAGCCGCATACCGCAAGCATTACGAAAGGATTAGTAATCAGTTATTGTGGTTTGTCCAGCATTACATGTATGACCCTACACAAGAGTCAAATAGTACCCATCGCATTCTCGATGATTGGAATAATGGCTACATGGTCGCGAATCGCGCAATTGCTAATGAGGTAATTGCTGAGATTGAAAGAAAAGAGACACAAGCCGTTATCCTGCTTCAGGATTACCATCTCTACCTTGCACCGACGATGATTCGTGAGGCCCATCCTGAAGTTGTCATGCAGCAGTTTGTTCACATCCCCTGGCCTGATATCCGTTGCTGGCATTTCCTTCCGGGTAATATTGCGCATGCCGTGTATTACGGGCTAATAGGCAATGATATCATTGGCTTTCAGACCGAACGCGATGCTCGCAATTTTCTGGAAGGGGCGCGCACTCTGCTTGACGGGGCCGAGGTTGATTTTGAAGAGGGGTCTATTCTGTGGAAAGGTCGCCGCACCCTGGCGCGGGCCTACCCCATCTCCATCTCAGTAACCGAGGAGCGGCGTGTGGTCAATAGTGCCGCCGGTAAGCGTGCCAGCGAGAAGATTCAGCCTCTCCTGCGCAAACATACCATTATGCGCGTTGATCGTTTAGAGCCAACAAAAAACATTTTGCGTGGCTTTCAAGCATACGAACAGCTTTTAGATGAACATCCTGAATTGCACGGCAAGGTCACATTCCTTGCCTTTCTTGTTCCTTCACGGCAAGCTCTCCCCGTCTATCGTCGCTATAGCGCGGATGTGATGGCCTCGATTGAGGCGATTAATCGCAAATTTAGTACGGATGATTGGACGCCAATTCATGCCTTCTGTGATAATGATCGTACCCGTGCCCTCGCCGCGATGCAGTCATACGATGTATTACTGGTGAACCCGATTATTGATGGCATGAACCTAGTCGCGAAAGAAGGCCCAATCGTCAATAAGTGCGATGGCATTCTGGTTCTCTCACGCACTGCGGGGGCGTATCAGCAACTGGGCAAAGGTGTTATTCCAACCTCCCCGACCGATGTAGAAGAGACCTGTAATGCGTTATATCGCGCCATCATCCTCTCGCCAGAGGAGCGCAAGATAAAAGCTACATTGGCCCGCCAGGCGGTGGAGCGCAACGATCTCACTGGCTGGCTGGCTCGCCAGATCATCGACCTCAATGAACTGCTCGATGACAATCACGTCCAAACGAGCATTATGCCACAGATGCCCGACCTCAAAGATGAAGTGGTTGCCAGTGTCGGCTAAATGTGAACGACAAGATACCAAGACACCAAAAATCGGGCTGGGCAGTCACATAGTTGCCCAGCCCCTCAAACTTGTTCATGCTGTAGACTACGCTTCTGCTAATTGCGTAATCATCGTATGCAAAAGCTGAACCATGCCCGGAACTTCTTCCACCACAAGATCAGCATGTGCTAAGAGCGCAGGCAATGTATCCTCGTGGCGAACCACAACGGCGAGTCCCGCTATGCCCTGTGTGCGCAGGTGAGCGATCTCGATGACGGCATCTAAGTCGGTGCGATCATCGCCCGCAAAAAGAACTCCCTGCGCCTGGGCCTGTTCCACGTAGCGACGTAATGCCTGTCCCTTATTGACATTGAGTGGCGCGAGAATCTCAACCATGCGTTTCCCTTCGCTCAGACGCAAATGAGACAGGCGCGCCGGCTCTTCCAGGAGTGCCATGATGCGCAAGCGTGCCTGCTCTGCATCAGGGGCGAGGCGATAATGAATTGTGCCACCCACCTGCTTGCGTTGCACAAGCAGACCGGGAATATCGCTGAGTTGCTGTTCCGCCAGATCGAGCAAGTCCTTGCCAGGAGCGATAGAGGCACGTGCTTCGGGGATGAGCTGAATGGGATGTGTGGTGGGCAGACCCTCGCACCATTCCAGGCCGTGTGTGCCGATATAGGTGAGACCTTCGACGTTCACCATCGCTGCACCATCGGCAACCGCTCGCCCTGTCATAATCGCGATATGGGCATACTGGCGGGCTTGCGCTAAAAGTTCGGCCACACCCGCATATAAGTGAGCAGCATCGGGTGTTGGTGCGATTGGACTGAGTGTGCCATCAATATCGAAGACAAGAGCAAGGGGCCGCCTTGTTAAGAGTGAGCGTAGTTGAGAAGTCGTCATATATGTGATGTCTCCACTAGTTGGTGAGCGTCGCTAACGCTTCTTTCAACTGACGATAGATGTTATCGAGATGCTCAGGCATGACCTTGATATCGGCAATGACGGGCATAAAATTGGTGTCACCTGCCCAACGTGGCACAATGTGATAGTGGACATGTTCTGCAAAGCCGGCTCCTGCCACTTTGCCCTCGTTGATGCCCATGTTAAAACCATCGGGCTTCATTGCCAGCCGCAACGCTTTGAGGGCGAGTTGGGCTTGCGCCATCAATTCAGCAAGTGTGGCAGCATCCACTAACTCAATGCTACTTGCGTGTTCATAAGGCGCGATCATTAAATGCCCACTACTGTAGGGATAGAGGTTGAGCATCATAAAACAACGCTCACCACGATAGAGAATATGATATTCGTCATCACGATGGGCGGCAGGCTGTGTACAAAAGATGCACCCTGGCGGCAATGGCATTTTAGGCGCGATAAAAGCCATGCGCCAGGGTGCCCATAAATTTTCCATTCCGAGTCCTCATCTGAGTTTTAGAAATCAGCATGTGTGGCTTCTGGCTGGCAATCAACGATCATTGCGTGATAACATTCGTCTCTCTCTATAGCGATTGCCACAAGCTGCTCTTGTGCTAGGGCAGGGGGAGGAACCCACTGCTCGGCCCAGGCGTGAATGGCGTCAATGACTGGCTTGAGTGCATAGCCTTTTTCTGTCAACTGATATTCGACACGTACAGGAATTTGTGGGTAGACAACACGCTGAACTACACCTTCAAGCTCGAGTTCGCGTAGCCGATCACTCAAAACACGGTCGGAGAGACCATCTACGAGTGTGGTCATTTCGCAGAAACGCCTGGGGCCACTCATCAGTGCATCGAGTAATAACCCTGTCCAACGCTTGCCGAGGATTTGAATAGCGTGTTCGTAACGAGGACACATATGCGTTTGATTGCTGGGTAATGAAATGAATGTTGATTCGCTTGGCTTTGTCGCCATCTTTGCCCGCCGTTTCTGGTATGTCATGTGAAACCAGGATATGTGAATGTATGTCAACTACAACATGCTGATTTTATCAATACTTATCACATTTATCTATTAACATACCATAGTATAGCATGTTTCCTACTCTAAGGCAAGATAGGTAGCGTATAAAAAGTAAGCAGTATGCGTCTTTTGCTATTCGTGTACTGTTTCACTCTGCCATTGGCAGTGTTGCGCTTTCAAGGCTTTGAGCGTCTCTGCCAGCCCGTCCAGGTTGGTAACATCGTCGCGATAGACTGCCCAGGCTTTGCTCTTCTGCTGGGCTTCCGTGACCACGCGGTAGACTGTGACACTGATACGTGTCCCGTTGGGGAAAAACTCTTCTTTCACGCGGGTGATGTCGTCCCAACGTAAGGCTATGCTTTCGCCATTGCGGCTCTGCTTGACAACGTTCTCGCCGTTGACCGTGATGGTAAAAGGCACAGGGGCGACAATGCGCAAGTAGAGGACAAAGCCTAAGATAAAAAGGATGGCGGCAATCGAGCTACCAATTGCCGATGCTCCCTGGTGGATGGCAATCCATAGCACGAGCATAATAATGCCAATCACACCGACAACGGTCACTATGCGTTTAAATCTGCTCAAACCAGGCCCGATAAAGACCTGTTCGTGCGTTATTGGAGATGATGCCATAGGATGCTCCTGCATAATCAGCTCGTTTTCCCTCGTAGCAAGGACTTTATTTCGATGACGAGCGATAGATTTTCATAAGGCTATTGTAGCAATCTGCGTGAGCAGATGCAACAGGGACATGCTTGATTAGCACTTGCATCCTACTGACTTTGCGCCGTCGTATAGGTATGATATACTGGGCTTACGCCTTCAACCACGTTTCTATACATATGTCTAACCGAGATATCGCATGCCTCTTACTGCACACCCAGGGACGTGGGAGAAGATGTACACGTCTTAGTATGCAATGACGTATCTACAAAAGAGAAGAAAACGTTGTTTGCCCTGAAAAAGCGGCAGATGACATTGTGTCTAGACAGCATACAGAGGAAGGATTTCCCTTCCTAACTGATGGTTCACGGCAAGGAGTGTATCCAATGGCACAAAGAAACACAGGGAAATTGCTGGCGACACAGGGATATGTAGTTGGTATCGAGATTAGTGGTAGTGGTTCGCGACAATCGGTGGCATTGGCGGACTTAAATGGCACCATTTTGCGACGGACGCGGCGTCCTCTTGAGTATGTGCCCGATGCTGCGACGGTCTTGACGATTATCGATGAGATGATAGCAGAGGTGGCAAGCCCTGAGCAGTTGAAAGAAGGACGCTTGTTGCGGATTGGTGTCGCCATAGGCGGGCTAGTCGATGCCGCCCAGGGCATTGTACGCACCCTGCATCACGCGCATGGCTGGGATAATTATCCATTGCAGGACTATTTCGAGAAAAAATTTGCCGTACCTTGTATAATTGATAACAATGCAAACGCGGCTGCACTGGCAGAGGTGCAATATGGCAGTGGTAAAGGAGAGCGTAACGTTCTCTACGTTGGTTTGGGACGTGGCATTGGCGGTGGACTGGTAGTCAATGGGCATATTTATCATGGCAGTTCGTGTACGGCTGGTGAGATCGGGCATCTGTTCGTGAAAGAAGATGGTCCCCGCTGTTCTTGTGGCAAAACGGGACATCTGGAGGCCATTGTTTCGGCTCAAGCTATTGTGCGCACAATGATTGGCTTGTCTGTTGAGCATCCTGAGACAGAGGCGGCACTGCGGCGTGTAACAGGGGCTAGAGCGGAGCGCGTCACTGTCCTACAGATCTTTCAGTTGGCGGCTGAAGGAGACGTGGTCGCACTACATGTGGTAAATGAAATTTATACCTATCTGGGAATTGCGCTTGCTAATATCGTTCATTTAATTAACCCTGGGATGATTATCCTGGGCGGCTCAGTTGCCCAGGTTGGTGCGCCTCTGCTGGAACCGTTGCGTAAGCGTTTGCAGGAGCTATGTTTGCCGGCGGCCTTTGAAGCGTTACACATCGTACAGAGCAGTCTTGGCAGTGAAGCAGACTTAATGGGTGCTGTTACTCTGGCCCTACAGGATATGTAGCTTCTTAATACATTTTATTGCTTTCTATACACGTTTTGTACATTTTGAGGTCATTTTGAGGGATTTATGGTAGAAACAGGTCGGCTGATTAACCGACGTTATCTGCTGCAACGCTTTATCCGGCAGGGCCAGTGCTGCGCAATATATCAAGGAACCGATCAGGTCTTGCAACGTCCTGTTGCGGTGAAGATTGTCCCTGCCACATATCTGTCCATCTACCAAACTGCCATTCGCGTGACGGCACAGTTTTCACATCCAAACATTATTGATCTCTATGATCTGATTATTGAGCCAGGTGCGCTCTACATCATTCAGGAATATGTGGAGGGTGATGATTTCGCGACCCTCTTACAAACGCAACTGCAACCCTATCAGGTGGCCGAGATGGGCGTGCAACTTTGTCAGGCGTTGTTGTATGCGAGTAGCGGTGCGCATAACGTCTGTCATGGTGATCTCACCCCCTCAGCAATCATACGCGACCGCCGAGGGGTAGTGCGCATCAATAATTTCGCGTTGCCCAGTGATTTGAACTATTTTTCTGCATGGAGCGTTGTTGGTGCCGAAGGCAAGGCACTTTTAGATAGTGAGTTACCCTGGGGTCAGCAAAGCATGGGACGATGTGCTGATGATGCTCGTGCGGTTGGTTTATTGCTTTATCAGCTTCTGGCAGGGCGCGCACCCGGCACAACGCTTGTTGAGCCACCCCTCGATGGTCGTTTGCGCTTTACTCGTAATATGCCTGTGGAGTTATGCGACGTGGTCGCGCGTGCGGTGATCCGCCAGCACCCGCAGCATCTCAATACCGTCGAGGCACTCTATGCTGAACTCAAGACGCTGGCAGACTGGCTTGAGCCTATGCCCGCACCGTCTCTTGTTGCCAGTGGCATGTTAGTAGGGGATGCTGGTTCTCGCCAGTTCTCGCCGCCTGGCACGGGTAAATTGGTAACCGCCTTGCCCATGCGTGACATCCCGCCGAGTCCTGCCGCTGTTGCCATTGGAACCTCGGCGTTGGGCAATGAGCAGGCACAACGCTTGGTGTTGGATGCCGCGACCACAACGCAGTTTGCTAACGGTGGCTCCGCCAAACTTGTGACTGTTCGTCCCCCCTTCTCTCCAGAGACAGACGCCCAGCGTAGCACACAAACGCGGCGCGTGAGTTTTCCTTTGCTTTTATTGATGGGTCTGCTGATCTTTGGCCTTTTTTTCACTGTCGGCTACTTTACCGCTACCACATTTTTCCATCCCTAAAGATGTATGCGAAGCGAGCAAATGAAATGCTCTCCCCTGTTCAAGTTTGCTTGCTCTAGCTATTGCTATGCTTTCGCAAGCCCTGTAGCAAGACTGCAAGATAGCCGATAAGGAGTATACGGGGGGATAAATGTCCCATTAAGCGTCTTGAAGTTGTTGTTAACACGTCTAAACAGTTAGATGTTTCTATAGAAGAGTCCTTGTCGAGAGAGAACAAGCTCCCCACGCAAACCGAGCGGTATATGTTATGTGTTGTAGACATAACAATAAACATACACTACATAATACAGAGGAAGGGTAGTATGGCATTCAATTACGACGCAGGCCGTAACGGGTCTATTGCACAGATGCAGCCCCCACAGGGGCCATTTTCACCGCCAGGACGGCAAGACCTGTCTCCGCAGCTGGCTTCAGCTAAACGACCACCGCGTCGTCGCTTTATCGCTATTGCCAGCTTTGCATTGCTGGTACTGCTTATTTTTGCCGCCTTACGCTTTAGCATGGTTGCTACATCAAACGATTTGCTCCAGATACATATTGGTAGCCAACAGGCGGCTACGCTTGATCTGCGGCAGAGTACGCCTATTAGTTCCGCTTTCATGGGAACTAATGTGTTCCCATTGGCGAACACGAATTCGTTCGATGCCGTTTCGCAAGGCTTTATGCACTTTACACCGCTGGTACAAGGCGATTTAAGCAATGTCAATATTGGGTTCATGCGCTATCCTGGTGGCGACTGGGGCGAGCAACATATTCTTTCACTTTCCCAGTTGCGTGACTTCACCAATATGCTGATTGCGACACACAGCCAGGGCATGATTCAGACCCATATTTCAGGCCCCATTAATGGGCAACCGCAAGGTATGACCAGCATCGATGCGGGTGCCAACCTTGCTGCGTCCTGGGTTAACTATATGAATGACAAGAAGAGCTTTATGCGCATCGGAGCCTATGCCCATGACCCGTTCCACCCTGTTCAACTATGGACGGTTGGCAATGAACCAGATCGCTTAACTGAACCTTATGTCTCACCAAAGAGTGTTTATACAGTCAATGACTACGTACAGACCTTTATTCAGTATTCCAAGCTCATGCACCAAAATGATCCCACGATTAAGGTTTTTGGGCCTGAACTCAGCCAGTTTTATGGCATTGGAGCAGGGCCGTTCGATCCCAATGGCAAAGCATGGATGGAAGGCTTCTTGCAAGGCGTGGGTGCATACCAGAAAGCTCACCCTGACTTGCCCTATCACTTGCTCGATGGTGTCTCCTTCCATCGCTATCAGTTTACGAATGCCAGTAACCAGCCGGGTTTGTTGCTGAGTAGTGCTAACGAGTGGAACTATATCCTGCCCTCCTTGCGGCTGGAGATCAAACGTGACCTGGGCTATGATGCTCCCATTGCGGTCACTGAGATCAATACTAATCCAACCAATCAGGTTCCGACGCGTGGGCAGGCGGCACTCTGGTTTGCTGATACGCTTGGCACGCTGATGAACCAGCAAGTGGGTTATGTGGGTTTCTTCTCAACAACGGATGTGCCTACGCCCTACCCGCTTTTCGCTGGGCAGGGTCAGCAGGAAACGCCGATGTATCGCGTGATGCAGTTATTCTCGCACCTGCAAGGCAATCTCGTGCCGTTGTCCATTGAGCATGAACCCGTGAGCGTCTATGCCACGCAGGATAGTACTCATCAAACAGTAAGCCTAATGTTTGTCAATAAATCCGAGTTGGTCCAGAATGCACAGGTTGACCCGGTTGAGCAATTCTTGACGGTGAGTCCCTGGCATCATCTAGATATTACTTTGGCTGCGGATAGCATTGTAGTTGTTACCTTACACCGCAATGGTAGCGGCGACGCTTACGCGAATGCCTATAGCTATCAAGTTCCCGCCAGCACTGACCCTAGCACGCAGCAGTTGCTATATACCGTGTGTGGTCATAAACAAGATGCACTGGCAAACGGTATACCTTGTTAGGTGAGGGAGAGAAACAATCGTGATTCTGACCTATATTGGCCAATTTTTTGAAATGGTGTACCTGCTGATCATTATCTTAATGACTGTGCAGGCAATCTTCAATATTCGCTTGCGTCTCTTTATCTGGGAGACGCCGGAGCATGCCTGGCTGAACCATGCCCCGACAGTCTATCGAGACCCATGTCTCTCGTTTACGATCATGCTGCCTGCACGTCACGAAGAGGAAGTGTATCAGGAGACGATTCAGAAAGTCTATGATCTGAACTATCCGAAAGAATTGATGCAGATCATTCCGATCTGTAGTAATGATGACGTGGGAACTATCGCCGAGGCGCAGAAGAAAATTGAGCAACTAGGAGACCCCAATGTTCAACTGCTGGTCTACACGAATACGCCAACAAGCAAACCTCGCGCATTGAATCACGCGCTACAGGTGGCACGTGGCGATGTCGTTACGATCTTTGATGCCGAAGACGAGCCGCACCCCGACATTCTGAACGTGATTAATACGACGATGTTGGATGAAGAGGTGGATGTGGTACAGAGTGGCGTGCAGTTGATGAACCATAACTCACGCTGGTTCAGTTTCCTGAACGTGCTGGAGTATTTCTTCTGGTTCAAATCGTCACTGCACTTCTTTGCCCGTGTTGGCATGACTCCGCTCGGTGGCAACACTGTCTTTGTACGCCGCGAGTTGATGGAACAGCTTGGGGGCTGGGACGAGACGTGTCTGACTGAAGATGCCGATCTGGGCATCCGTTTTAGTCTTTCGCATGCACGCATCCGCATCATTTATGATGATGAGTTTGTGACCCGTGAAGAGACGCCACACACTGTGGAGCAGTTTGTGAAGCAGCGCACACGCTGGAATCAGGGTTTTATTCAAATCCTGTTTAAGGGCGAATGGCTTAAATTAGAAAAATTCTCGCAACGCCTGCTCGCGCTCTATGTGCTGGTCTTGCCGGAAGTGCAGGCGTTTTTCGCCTGTCTGATTCCTATCTCGCTGCTGATGTTCTTTTTTGTCAAGCTGCCGCTCTGGCTGGCAATGATGACCTTTTTGCCGCTCTACTGCTTTGTTCTGGCTCTCTTTATCGACGTTGCCGGCCTGCATGAGTTCTTAAAGGCCCATAATCGCCCTTGGAAGTGGAGTGAAGCGGTTGTCACGATGCTCTATTTCTTTCCCTATCAGTTCATCTTAGGCTTTGGAGCAATCCGTGCATTAATCCGTTACTTGCAAAAGACGACAAACTGGGAGAAAACCGCCCATCACGGGCAACACCGCACAAAGGCTGCGTAGAAATAAATATTTGAAATCGCGTCCAATGACACTGGTAAAAAAGTGTCTATGCTGCGCAATCAGGGCGCGAAAAAGATAGGTAACATTGTATGACAACGAAACCAACACAGGAACAGACTGGACAGGAGCCGCAGCCTGCGAAAACATCAGGGCTACTTCAACGCTATGCGACTCCCATCCCGCCCACGTCTGCTGATGCCGAGAGTCAGGGCCGAGGGGCGCGCCCAGGTGTGCCCACGTATCCCGCTGGCAACGGCAATGGGCAGGGTGTTGGCAACGCTCCTTTTTCCGTCGCCCCGTCTCCTGCGCCTCTTACTCGTCCAGCCGCGGGCATGACGCCGCCAGGGCAAGGTACGAACGGCAACGGGTTACGCGCGCCGCAACCGCCGCCGTCCATGCAGCCTGTCAACCGTGTGCAGACATCCCAGCCGTCTCAAACGCAGATGCCGCCCACGCAAGCAGGTCAACAAGTGACCGGTGTGAGACCCCCAGCGCAGGGGTCTTTTCCTAATCCAGCGAGCAATGGGATGAGCAATCGACTGGGCCATCAACTGGTCACTGGTGGGCCGCCATCACTGCCGCCGCTTGGGCCAGGACCACAGGGACCTCTGTCTGGCAGTGGTGGGCAGATGCAGCGGCCTCTTGCAAGCCCTCCGTCTACCCCACTAGGATCGGCCCTGCCACAGCCGCCTGAACTGGAGCGTGAGGGCAATAATGTTATCCTGCACCGCAGCGAGCATTTTATTCTGCGCACTGCCTATCGTCCCGGCTTTCAGCGGCTTACCAACATTCTGCGCCGCCCGACTGGTCACACGACCATGCTGCCAAAGGTAATGCCCGGACAACGCCAGCATGTTGCTGAGAGCGATACCAAGATGATGCCTAGTGTGGCTCCGATCAACCCGCTCAAAAACCGTCAGGTTCCTGTGCCACTCTGGCTGGAAGCGGCGGTCATTGTGTTTGGGCTAGTCGTCTCGCTGATTGCGCATGCTTATAACATCTTTAATTTCCCGCGCTACGAACTGGACGAAGGCACATATATGTCAGGGGCATGGGCCATACTGCATGGCATGATTACGCCTTATGCCTATGGCTATGGTCATCCGCCGCTAGCTTGGGTGCAGATAGCGGGCTGGATTCAGCTGACGGGTGGTTTCTTCACCTTTGGCGATGCGGTCAATAGTGGGCGTATCTTCATGTTAGTCTATGCCGTTGGTTCGGCCTTGCTGGTATACCTGATCGTGCGTCGCCTGGGAGCTAGCCGCAGCGCAGGTCTGCTGGCGATGGTCATGTTCTCGCTCTCGCCAATTAGCCTGACTTATCAACGCCAGGTCTTGTTGGACAACGTGGGAACCTTCTGGCTACTGCTCTCGTTTTACCTGATGGTGGTAGGCAATAGCCGTCTGGTTTTTGTGGTTTTTTCTGCCCTCACGTTTGGTGTGGCAATTCTCTCCAAAGAGATTTTTGTCCTCTTTATCCCTGTGATGATTTACGCGATCTGGCTGCACACCACAAAATTCCAGCGCAAATTCGCGCTGGTAGCCTTCATCTACACCGTTATTGCGGTTGGTTCGGGCTTTGTGCTGATGGCGGTTCTCAAAGGCGAGCTATTGCCGCAAGGCTGGCTCCCCTGGGATAAAAATGCTCACTTGAGCTTGATTGGAACGTATCTTCAGCAAGCAGTACGCGGTCAAGCGCAAGGTAGCCTTGTACAAAGTTGGGCTATCTGGACGCAGGCCGATCTTGTCTTGATGATCTGTAGCGTGGCAACGCTGGCCTTCAATCTTGTGATGGGCTGGTGGAACCGTAAGCAACTGCTTGTCGCGCTGATGGGCATTAGCTTCTGGGTGCTGCTGGCACGTGGTGGCGTTGTCCTTACGTTCTATATCATTCCACTCATCCCATTGGTCGCAATCAATGCTGCTTTTGCGGTAAACACGATCATGGGCTGGCTAGGCAAGTTGGTACGTTTCGATTTCGTGCGTGCTGTGCTAGTCCTGGGCGTAATCGCGGCAATTGTGCCCTATGACCTGATTCACGCGCAACCAGAATTCACGCTGAATTTTACCGCTGCCCAGACGCAATCGATTGCCTGGGTGCGTAGCCATGTGCCACACAACTCCTTTGTTGTAGTGAATGACTGGATGTATGTAGACC
>DAICZM010000073.1:11110-14412 GCA_027311145.1 Ktedonobacterales bacterium | reverse complement strand
GTATAATGCATCGGCATAACTTTATCATCTTATTGGCGGTTTAATTTCCGGTGGCCGTTTGTTGGCAAGTATTCCTAGTTGCTCAATAAATTTCCGAAAAGCGGGTTTATTACAATCAGGAATTGTGTATATTTCAGCATGAGCATCATTATCTGGCTCGATAGGATCGTCCAAAATTGGCATAGACTCTACCTCGCCGCGAAATTTTTGGTCTTTATGCATAACTCCTATTGCTCTTATATCACCTGCGACTAAGCTTATAACGCCACCTGACAACGAACCTAAAGTCTTTGTAGGATCGTAGTTACGTAACTTAGCACGATCTACAGAGGGCCTAAGGGTGGATTGATAAAAAGCTTGGGAACTAATCCTAATTGTTCCGTCGCTTAGATACGTATAATGATCTACGCGATCTAAAATACGGCGGTACAAGATTTCATCATCTGTTATTAAATCATCGGGCATTCTTATTTAACCTACTAACCATATCCAAAGTGACCGACACACCTCTATAGATTTTGCGTTACCATCTGAAATCGCTGCGTCTATAGTATCGCCCCATACCTGCACATATTCTGCATTTTGCCCTTCGATATAAATTGTTAGCTTTCTTTTATCGTGCCACCACTCAAAAACCACTTCTCCGTCCTCATTAGCCGTTACATTCGGCTCAATCCAATCCAAATGTAGATTTTTTGCCTCCAAAAAAAGCTTTACAACCCAACTTTCAGCATATTTTACCACATCTTGCTGAGGTGGAAACATACCGTTACTATCCATACTCCATGTTAATAAATTATACAATTTGGCACGGGTATTCTTAAGAGCGGTTTTGGCCGATGCTTCTCTAGCGATCATTGAAGAATCAAAAAAGGATTGGATTGATGACCTCATTTTCTCTAAAAACTCTTCATTATCGCCATAAGCACTTTTTATCATGTCATTCAAAATTAAAGGATACTGCTTAATCTGAGTATCCTTAGGAGTATATGGGATAGTGTATGTCATTAACTAATTACCTCCCTAGTCTTCTCAGTAATGCTTGCTTCAAAAGCTAGATTCTTCCGCTGTCGAAGAACATCTAAGATTTTCCATATTTCCTCATCATCGTTTTGCCAAATTTGTTCACGATATAGGTCGAAATCAAGAAGAACAGAAACAAATTGAGGACTAGGTGGTGAAATTAATCCTTCATTGACGATCAGCATACAATCCAAATCAACTTGTGGAATTTGCAACTGCATAAAAAATGCGCTTAGCCCTTGTGATAAATTAGGGGCTATTTCGGGAACAGTACGCAAGTACTGTTTAAGATCGACTGATGGACCAGGTAAATCTAGACGATTGACATATCGTATTGCAGCCCGTGTAACGTTCAAAGGATTACAAATTTTACTGTATATTTTCCACAAACGCTTAGCTTCGTCGCGAAATTCTTCCCATGTCTCATAAGGTGCAAGGCGACTAAAGGTAAATCCAGTTAAAGCAGCTTGAAAGATTTTTAAACCGTCTTCACTCTTAAATGCAAAACCTGTTTGCTGCTGATTAGTATCAACCTTAGTGGTAGGGCCAGGCTGAAATATCAGCGAACCACTATACCTATATAGCTCCTCCTTAAGTGGATAATGATCACTTATTAGTGGATGAATTGCCTCAAGTGTATCAATAGAAAATAGTCTCGGAAAGTTTACTTTGAGGTCTATGATAGCTTCTGTAATAGGTGCCCGTGAGTAATGTCTTGTTTCTTGCATTAGCATCTCACATTTGTAGTGGTAAAAGTAATAAATCCCAAAGCGGAACTATCACGATACCAAAATTATAGTATTGACAGGAAGTGATGTCAAGCATCGCTCTGCATTTGATAAAACGAAGGTATTTGGAAAATACTAGCATGACGCGTACAGTAGGTCTGGGGTTCGAATCCCTAATCGCCCACCTTCCACCCCCTCTAAAATGGCTCAATACACAATAGATTCTTAGGTAGCGTCAACTCATCACTCTATGCTTCTACGCTGCTTGCTTCCCCCCTTTGAAGAACCAGGGAACGCCATATTTATCGATGAGATGTCCATAGCTTCCAAATGGCATATCATGCAACGTAAACCAGATTCTGCCCTCTCTCCTGTGGAAGAGGCACAAGCACGTCTATGTGCGACAAGGAAAAGTATAGCACAAATATGGAGATAAAACTTCTTATGACTTGCTCTTTTTGAGAGCACTTTATTGATGATATACTGTAATCCATGTTTCATTTAGAAACTTGGAAGCATTATCAAAGGAGAGAAAGAGTTGGTTTCTACTACACAAGCCTCAAGAGATGGGTTACGGCGCGCGAATCAAGCGACAGCCCAGCTTCTACAAGAACTGGCAACGCTGGCTCGTCCAGGGGTGATGACCAGTGAGTTGAACGACTATGCCATGGAGTATATCGCACGACTGGGAGCAGTGCCCGTCTTTGCAACAGAAGAGGGGTTTCCAGGCTGTATTAATACTTCGGTGAATGATGCAGCCGTTCACGGGGTACCAGGGAAACAAAAACTGAAGATTGGGGATGTCTTGAGCATTGACGCCGGAATGCTTTTGAATGGATACGCGGGTGATGCGACGATCACCATTGCCATTGGCAAAATCAGCGCCCAACATCAGCATCTTATTGAGACAACACGCCAGGCAATGATGGCAGGCATTCAGGCAGCGCGCACAGGGAACCACATCGGCGATATTGGCTACGCAATCCAGAGTGTTGCCTGGTCACAAGGCTTTGATGTAATACGCGAGTACACAGGGCATGGCTTGGGTCATGTTATGCACGAGTCGCCAAGTGTGCCAGGTGTTGGTCGTCCTGGAACTGGCCCAGTGATGCCTGAAGGGCTGGTGATCACGATTGAACCAATTCTAGTAGAAAAATCTGCGCGCACAAAAGTTGATGCCGATGGATGGACCGTTCGCACAAGAGATGGCGGGTGGGCCGCACAGTTTGAACACACCATTATTGTCACGCAACATGGTGGAGAAATCTTGAGTACCATCTAGCACGGCTGTAAGAATGGGGGGCAAATTCCAGGTTTGGCGTATTTCGGAGAGGTCAAGCATTGGGTTCGCTTTCTAAAAATTCTATGTTTATGCCCAGACTTCTCACCATCGCCAATGCCTGCATCTGATCGACGAAAGCACCTTTCATCAGTTCAAGCGAACTCAAGCGCATGCCATCAATCTTTGAACCACGCAGATCGGCTGCGAATAGCTTGGCTCCTGTAAAATCTGCGCGTTGTAAATTGCAGCGCGTAAAGACAACACCAGTC
>DAICZM010000073.1:0-11100 GCA_027311145.1 Ktedonobacterales bacterium | reverse complement strand
TGATAAAAATTGGCCTCGCTCAGATCGCAGTCTTCAAAGCGCACCGCTTGAAACGTTGCAAGAGCAAATTGCGCAAAAGGGAGCGCGCATCCCCGAAAGAGCACATCCTGAAATTTTCCCTCGTTCGCCTGCAAGCCAATCAGTTGGCAATCGAGCAGTTCAATACGCGCAAAATCTGCCTCAAACCACTCTCCATTGGCAAGGTTACAACCCGTGAAACTGCTATCGAGAAGGTGGGCTTTTTTGAAGTGAACTTTGCTCATTTCAACCCGTTCAAAGACAACCTGATCAAAAAATGGACTGTTCACTTTTTGGCTTGTAAGGTCATTGCGATACAGCCGAAGTTGTGTATAGAGAGATTGCTCCTCAAGCGGTCCCTCTAATAAGGGCAGTTTGCCCACTTGTTTAGGAAGACGAGGAGATTTTATTGGCTTTGTAGCTGATGGTTGTTTATTTCTCATACCTTCTCCCTGTGTTTCATTTTAGAAAGCAAACTACACTACTTCAACATGCATGTATTCACATTAAGCAGTCTAGCACATCACGTGCTTGGAGAAGAGTACAATCATCTCTTAAAATAATTGGCAAACATAAAAACAGTGCGATACCCTCTTACGTAGATCATAGAGCGGAAGCCCTGTGCGTGCATCGATCAACAAGAGCAGGTTGAACATGATCTGGTCGTACTCATCGTCACCCACAGCAAGGCCCGCGTTCTTTCCTCTTCCTTTACCCTCACGCTCGCCGCAAAAACTCCAGCATGTACTGGTTCACGAGGGCGGGCTGCTCTTGCTGCACCCAGTGGCCGCTATCGGCAATGCGCTTGATCTGAATGGCGGGAACCCACTCCTCAAGTCCCTCCGTCAGTTCGATGCCCAGCGCGACATCCTGCTCGCCCCAGATCAGCAGGGTGGGTGCAGCAATCTTCTCTTGAAAAGGGGGGATACCACGCACAACATCAAACAGACTGCCGCGCACGAGCGCACGGTAATAGTTCAGGCCAGCAGTTAGCGCACCGGGCTTGCTCATGGCTTCTTGATAGCGTAGCAAAACATCGGGAGGGAAGGCATCTTTGCGTGTAGCAGCTTCGTAGATCAGCCTGCCAATGGGTTCGGCGTGATTGTGAGAGAGCAAGGCTTCTGGTAGCCAGGGGAGTTGAAAGGCCAGCACGTACCAGCTCATCGCGCGCTGCTTGGGCTTGCGCAATTCACGGGCAAAGGTCATGGGATGGGGAGCATTGAGAACGATCAGGCGCGTGGTCATTTGTGGATAGCGCATGGCAAAGGCCCAGGCCAGCGCGCCGCCCCAATCGTGGCCTACAATCACTGCCTCGCTATATCCCAGGCCACGAATCAGACCCTCGATGTCGCGCAAAAGTGTGGGCATGTCGTAGCCTGTGCGCGGCTTATCGCTATCGTTATAGCCACGCAGGTCGGGAGCCACAACAGTGCAGCCCTGTTGTGCTAGCTCAGGAATCTGCAACCGCCAGGAGTACCAAAACTCTGGAAAACCATGCAGCAAGACAACGAGTGGCCCCTCTCCCTGCGTTACATAATGCATACGTATTCCATTGGTGATGATATCACGATGTCGCCAGGTTTCTACTGCTGTGACCATCTCTTAATCCTATCATGAACGCCACAGGGCAGGGGCACAACGCAACATATTGCGTTATGCCCCTGCCGATTGTTAGCTTTTTGTATCGTTATACACGATTGCGCGTTTGACCTGTTCGATCAGATCAGTGACGGGGATGCCACGTGGGCAAGCATCGGCACAGTTGAAGATCGTGCGACAACGCCAGACACCGTCGCGCTGACCCAGGATGCCGAGGCGTTCCTGCGCACCCTGGTCGCGGCTATCGAAGATGAAGCGGTGCGCATTGACGATAGCGGCAGGTCCAACCCAGTCAGGGTTACCCCAGATCGAGGGGCAAGAACCAGTACACGCGCCGCACAGGATACACTTGGTCCCTTCGTCGTAACGAGCGCGCTCTTCGGCACTTTGCAGGCGTTCCGTCCCTGGCTCACTATCGTAAGTAATGAGGAAAGGCCTGACCGACTTATATTTCTCGAAGAACTGATCCATATCGACAACCAGGTCTTTGATGACAGCATAGCCGAGCATGGGTTCAATCGTCACCTTGCTGCCCACGTCGCGCATCAGAACCTTGCAGGCCAGACGGTTGCGCCCATTGATGCGCATGGCATCAGAGCCACAGACACCGTGTGCGCACGAGCGACGATAGGTCAGCGTGCCATCCTTCGTCCATTTGATGACATTCAGAGTATCCAGCAGACGGTCAATAGGATCAACCTCAACGCGATATTCGGCCCAATATGGCTTGCTGTCCTTTTCAGGATCGTAGCGTTTGATACGTATTAGAACATTCATTGCATTCTCTCCTAGTATTTCCGTTCTTTGGGCTTGAAGACCGGGTCGTCAATCAGGATAACATCTTTATAGTCCAAACGCACGTCATGAGCTTTCTCGCCCTTATAAACGAGCGTATGTTTGAGCCAATTGACGTCATCACGTTTAGGATAGTCCAGACGGAAATGTGCGCCACGGCTCTCCTGGCGCACCAGTGCGCCATGGATGGTTGCTTCGGCACAATCGAGCAAGAAACCAAGCTCTAAAGTCTCGACCAGCTCGGTATTGAAGAGTTTGCTCTTGTCTTGCAATTGTACGCGCTTATACGATTCTTGCAAGCCATCAATAGTGTCAAGGGCATGACGCAAGCCACGCTCGGTGCGCTCCACAAACACATTATCGAGCATCTCACCCTGCAGCTCGTTGCGCACATGTGCAGCCGACTCACCACCATTTGAGCTGAGCATACGCTCAACAAGCTCGCGTGCGGTGCTGTCTGGCTTGTCTGGCAAGGGGGCATGATCGGATTGGGCAATGAAGCGTGCGATATCTTTACCGGCACGGCGACCAAAGACAATCAGGTCTACCAGAGAATTTGTTCCCAGGCGATTCGCGCCGTGAACAGAGACAGAAGCGACCTCACCGGCGGCATAGAAACCAATGAGCGGCGTCCAATTCCCGTCAATGACAACACGCGCATCCGTATCGGTTGGAATCCCACCCATGGCGTAGTGGGCTGTGGGCTGAATGGGAACAGGCTCGGTGATCGGCTCAACGCCTAGATAGTTACGGGCAAAATCGGTGATATCGGGCAGTTTCTCGGCAATGGTCTGCGCCCCCAGGTGACGAACGTCCAGGTAGACATAGTCCTTGCCATCAACCCCGTTGCCGTCCTTGATCTCTTGAATGATACAGCGGGAGACGATGTCACGTGGGGCCAGGTCTTTGAGCGTGGGCATATAGCGTTCCATGAAATACTCGCCCTTGCCGTTCAGGAGCTTGCCACCTTCACCACGTGCCGCCTCGCTGAGTAGCACCCCCACTTTGTACAGACCTGTCGGGTGGAACTGATACATCTCCATATCCTGCAACGGAATACCACGTCGATAGGCCAGCGACATACCATCGCCCATGCAAGCAAAAGCGTTGCTGGTCACGCGCCAGGCACGTCCGTAGCCACCGGTCGCAAAGAGAATGGCTTTGGCATGGAAGGTATGTATTTCGCCAGTACGAATCTCCATTGCCACCACACCGCAGGCACGCCCCTCGCTCATCAGCAGATCCAGCACCAGGAACTCGTTAAAGAAACGCACCTGATTTTTGACCGCACTTTGGTACATGGTTTGCAGCAGCATATGCCCTGTGCGGTCAGCAGCATAACACGCACGACGGACAGGCCCCTCACCAAAGTTGCGCGTGTGACCACCGAAACGACGCTGGTCGATGCGCCCATCCGCTGTACGGTTAAAAGGCAAGCCGCGATGTTCTAATTCATAGATGGCATCAATGGCGTCACGCGCAAGAATCTCGGCAGCGGGCTGATCGACGAGATAGTCACCACCTTTGACGGTATCATACATGTGCCATTTCCAGTGATCCTCTTCCTGGTTTCCCAGCGCGGCTGCAACACCGCCCTGAGCAGCACCGGTATGTGAGCGCGTCGGGTACACTTTGGTGAGGACCGCCACGCTGGCATTCGGCAACTGCATTGCTGCCATCAGGCCCGCGCCACCCGCGCCAACAATAACAACATCAAACTTGTGATACATGATAAATCCTCGCTTATTCTCGCGTCTCTCTCACCAGCGGCAAAAGAGATCACTTACATGTCTTTACCGACACGTGGGAACACAAGCCGGACCAAGATTGCCCGTCGCGTGAAAGGTGATCAGCGTAATCGTTCCCAACATAAAGAATGTCAGAAGTAGCACGCCTACAATAGAGAGTGCCGTCAGACGCAAGCCGCGTGAACGCACATAGTCATCAATCATAATACGTAAACCATTCATGCCATGTGTCAAACCGAGCGTGAGTAGCAGCCAGTCAAAAAGCCGCCAGAACGGATTTGCATAGCGGCTGGCGATAAACTGATAGGTGGTGTGAGAAACATCATTTGCGGCATGCATGATAACCAGATGAATAATCACCATAAAGATAAGAATAACACCGGAGACGCGAAAAAAGTACCACGAGAATGTCTCGAAGCCGCCTGCCGATGGACGTGCGCCAAAACCTGTCGATACACGCATGATAAAACTCCTCTAGTTTCTGCTATGAACATCACGCTTTAATGTATTTTGACAACCGGGCTGACAAACCAGGCGTAAAGCGATGGTAACACAGGCCAGATCACAAAATAGACCATTGGCACAAAGGCAATCACCGTCACTACCAACACCGCAACAAACATCGCTCGCTGGTAGTAGACACCCTTGCTCCAGAAGTCGATAAACATGATGCGCACACCGTTAAAGGCGTGGAAGAAAACAGCTCCAATCAGCGCAAGCGAGAGCAGGCGTACCACAAAGCCATCAAAAACCAGCACGCCCTCGTTGTAGACCTGGGGACCGAAGCCGATCAGTGAGATATCTACGATGTGGATGAACAGGAAGAGTAAAATAGCGAGTCCTGTGACACGATGAAACAACCAGGACCACATACCGGATTGACCTTTATACATCTTCTCCTCAATTCTGAGGCGAGAGGGAAATGAGGCAAAGACAGTTGGGGAGGTATAAGATGCAGCACAACATACCATGCTGCCCACTATCTTCCCTTCAAATACAGCTTTTAGCCTCTTCGCTCTTGCTCTCGCCAGCCCTGATAGCACAGGGGAGGTACGACGTGGGACAGATACAAGAGCAACGCGGCCCTGCGACAGTCTTCATCCAGCCCGAATAACAAAACGGAAACGAGCGTCTGACCTGTAAACAGGAAACGCCCCCTTTGCTCGAACAGTTTGTTGACGATGCTTTCTCTCTGCACCAATGTCCCTAACGACGTAGCACCCCATTGTGACTACCGATGTTGATGACGTTGTATGTGTGTATTATACTGCACTGAGTGGAGTCGCGCAAAGGGGATTTTTAACTATGGTCATTCTGTACAATGAAAAGCGCGAAACTCTTCCCGTAGCAACCAGCAAAGCGTAATACCGCACCTTCCTACTATTGCTACAAGGACAGCTTATGCACGGCGCGGCAAAGCAGCTACAAAGGTCCCGGCAACTTTGACATCTCCATTCTGGTCAATAGCCTGCACGCGACCGCCAATGCGCCCTTCGCCATCAGCTTCATACTTTTCCGTAATCGTGCCAATGCAAGTAATTTCATCGCCAATCCGCGTCATGCCTTTGAAACGCACACCAAATTTGCGCAGGGCATTGGGGCCAACAGCATCGCTGAGGAATTGGCCGACAAAGCCCATGATAAGCATGCCATGCGCGATAATGCCACCCGTGCCAATCATTTCACCAATTTTGGCATCCGTGTGCAGAGGGTTAAAATCGCCGGATGCCCCCGCGTAACGCACCAGTTGCAGGTGCGTCACGGGCGCTTTCACCAATTGAGGAAGATGATCGCCGACCCGCACATCTTCAAAATAGAGGGTTGCTGGCTTCTGGCTTTCAGCAGCGTTCGTTGTCATCGCAAACTCCTTTTTTAGCAATTACTCGCGCACGACAATCGTGGAGCGTGTTGTTAACACGGCCTGTTGATGCTGGTTGGTATAGCGCGTCTCAGTCGTGAGAATATCCATCGAAGAGCCATCCTTACTCGAGCGATGCTTGCCCTCGACAATTGTGGTCACGCCCGTCAGCACATCGCCAGGATAGATGGGAGCCAGATAGTCGTACTCCTCCTCGCCGTGTAACACGCGCATCACATTAATGCCGACATTTGCCAGTTCCCTGCCAAAACCCGTATTGCCCCAGAAACCAAGCATGGTTGGTGTGGTAGGAGAGATCGGCACATCAGAGAAACCGGCGGCCTGCGCAGCAGCACGGCTATGATAGACCGGATTGTCGTCACCAATTGCACTGGTGAGTTCATGGATTTTGTTGCGCGCCACCTCGATGGTGAAGGGAGGAAAACTTTGACCAACCTTGCTGGTATCAAACATTCCTGATAGCTCCTTTTTTTGCGCCATGACTGCGAAGCAGTAGACGCGCTAGCGTCGTTTGGCGCAATAACAACACCTTTTTTTGCTCTGGTATAGCACATGAGAACATCCTCGTGCCACTCTTTCTGACAGTATCCGATGCAAAAGAAGGCTTGTCAAGCATTTTCTCAGCCTTGACAGCTAGACATTCAGCGAGTAATGTTAGTTACGGTATCTTGTTTCACTCTCAGTTTCTCTCGTATACGGTTATCCTGTCACCTCACACCCAAATAGGAGGAAATTTTATGGGTATAACCAACGATGGTCTGTCTTACTGGCAGGCAGAAACGACCGGAACACCACTCCTCACTACTACCGTTGGCAATCTTTTAGATCAGCGCGCCAACACGTTTCCAGAGCGCGAAGCTCTCGTCTACTCCAACTATCCCGAATTTGGTGGCACGCTCGATATTCGCTGGAGCTATCAAGAATATCGAGCGCGGGCTGACGAGGTTGCGCGTGGACTGCTCGCTCTCGGTTTGCGCAAAGGTGAGCATATCGCAGTCTGGGCCGCCAATCTCCCAGAATGGCCGCTGCTGCAAATGGCAGCCGCGAAAGCTGGCCTCGTTCTCGTCACCATTAATCCTTCCTATTACTCAACTGAGCTTGAGTATGTCCTGAAACAGGGTGATATTGTCGCGCTTTTCTTTATGGCCCGTGTGCGCGACCACGATTGTATCACCACCGTGCGCTCACTCACGACACCAGGTCCACACTATGGTGCAGTCACCAGTCAACGCCTGCCCCTGCTGCGCTATCTGTGTCTACTTGGCATGAGCCCGCCTGGGCTGACGGGTCCGCTCTCTGAGACACATGACTGGCGGCCAGCCCTCTTCCGCGAACTGATCGCGGCGGGTGAGCAGGTTAGTGATGAAGAACTACACGCGCGTCAAGCCAGCATACAGCCGCACGACGCGGCGATGATTCAGTATACCTCCGGCACGACGGGTTTCCCCAAAGGCGCGCTACTCTCACATTTCAACATCATCAATAACGCGGCTATGTTCATGGACCGCTGGGAACTGACGGGAGAAGATCGCACGTGTACCGCGATGCCCTTTTTCCATGTTGGCGGTTGTGTGCTGGCGGTCCTGGGCGCGCTCTACAAAGCAATTCCGCTACATCCCATGATCGCATTTGATCCGCTGAAAGCTATGCGCATCATCAGTAGCGAGCATTGCACAACCATGGGAGCCGTACCAACGATGTTAATGGCGATTCTGCGCCATCCTGACTTTGCCAACTACGACCTCTCCTCATTGCGCACAATCGTCAGCGGAGCAGCCTCGGTCCCCGTCTACCTGATGGAGCAGGTCAAAGAGCGTATCGGCTCGGATATCGCAATTGTCTTTGGGCAAACCGAATCGAGCGGCGGCATCACCCTGACACGCCCAAGCGATAGTTTTGAACTCAAAGCCGCGACGGTGGGCGTACCGCTCGCACACAGTGAAGTGAAGATTATCAATCCCGCAACAGGCACGTTGGTGCGTTGTGGCGAGACAGGCGAACTCTGCTGTCGTGGCTTCTTAGTCATGCAAGGCTACTACAAGATGCCAGAGAAAACGGCTGAAACAATTGACCGCGATGGCTGGCTACATAGCGGCGACCTTGCCACAATGAATGAGCAGGGCTATATCAATATTGTAGGGCGTCTGAAAGAGATGATTATTCGTGGCGGTGAGAATATCTATCCACGCGAAATCGAAGAGTTCCTGATACGCCATCCAAAGATTGCTGATGTACAGGTGCTTGGCATTCCCGACGCCTATTTTGGTGAGGAGATTCTCGCTGTCATACAAGCAAAAGAGGACACGGTACTAGATGAAGACGAGGTACGAACCTATTGCCGGGGGAGGATCAGCCACCAGAAAATCCCACGCTATATCCAGTTTGTCGCGACGTATCCACTGACAGCCAGCGGCAAAGTGCAGAAGTTCAAGCTGCGTGAGACGGCTATCAAGATGCTCGGCTTGGAAGAAGCGCGACAGCGCAGTGCGAAGAAATAAGTAGACAAGCCTGAAAATCATTAATGCGTGTAAAACCCGCAAAAACCGATTTATCGCGTCTAACAAATGCCTATAGGCATCGCGCCCCAACCCGCGCGAGATACACCTACAAGGGGCAATACCGCTTACAGAGGAGCACGGTGTGGCGGGTGTGTTGCTTGACCCGAAAGGCATGAAAGGAACGTAGGGACCGATTCATCGCGTCCGCGCTCCCACACCACGCGTGTTCACTTTCCTCAGACACGGTGGATGGAGCAGGGCATACGGGGTGCTTGGCCATGACGGACGCGATAAATCGGTCCCTACTGCTCTGTCAAACGTCATTGTGCATTTTTTGAGAATGACGGGCAACAACATCGATTTGATGCCAATGCGTGATAATCGTGGTGAAAAATTTCATCCGCATACCACGTAGGTGGCGTAGGGGCGTGATTCCATCACGCCCTCGTCCCGCGTCACACAGCCTCGTCCCGCGTCACACGGCCTCTCGCATGGCTCCCCAGGCGGATCGATGTGCAAGCAGGGCGTGATAAATCACGCCCCTACTGCTTTGTCAAACGTCACAGCGAGGATGAGCATGACACACACACATGTTGCATTTCATACATGTTGTGTTTCATGCATCTGTGTTGTGTACAACTATACATGCTGATATTTGTCAAATAGTAACTATTCAGGTCAGCTAGAAAGCAGGTGAAACAGGGTGTCCGGCCAAAGCCAATTCGAGAGCAGTCAAGACATGAGCACCTTGCTTGCGGAGTGTAGAAAGATAGCCGCGAATGCGGAAAAATGCCTCTGCACCGGGCAAACTGCGGAAGCCACCAGAAATCTTCTGCTGGACTTTGACCATGCGAATATCGCGTTCGGCTTGAGAATTGTCAAAAGGAACGTCAAAGCACTCCAGAAAGCGCAGTACGGCATCCTGGTGTTTGCAAAGTCGGTCGAGCAAATTGCGGGCGACACTGTGTTTGCGCCGTCCTCGTTTCAGTGCCTGCTCAATGGGAGGAGGATCAGGAGGATTGGCTTGATACCCTTCTTGCAAGAGCGTTTGGTACTGAGCTTTCCAATCGGCGGTTTCTGTGGGATCAAGGTGGTTCAATCCTCGCGCTCGTGCTTCTTTCACTGCGGTGTCCATCTGGGAAAGCAACGTGTTCATCTCCGCTGCCCAGACTTGCTGCTGCTGTTCGTACAAAAAGGTCAATTCTCGCTGGTGATGCACATTGCACAGCGCATGTTGGCACGGATACTTCCAGTAGGTGTTCCATCCATCGTGAACACTGATGCCTGCAAAATCTGGGAGAATGCCAATCGCCTGCAAAGCATCACTGCCCCGTTTGGGATGCACCGCATAATGCGTCAGATGAGCCGTGGCCGCCACATGGGTCCACAAGCGCTTGCCCATCACATACGTTCCTGTTTCATCTACGTGCAGGACATCGGCCTTGCGCAAGTGTTCCTTGATCTGCTCTTCTAGTGGCTTCAAGTGGTGGGCACAACGCTCCACCTGCGCTTTGAGGGTGCCAACCGTCATGGCAGGTCCCAGAAGATCCTGAATGGTTTCACAGGCGCGTTCATACGGCAAGAACTGTTGTTGCGTCAGGTACACCCCAATGGCTCCTATCGCCGGACCGTATTGCATGGGAGCCGTGATGCCTGTGGGAAACTGCGTCCTGGTGATGGCTTGGCAGTGAGGACACACCTTCTCTTCGGTACGATGCTCGATCACCACCCATCGTTTGGGCGGCACGTCCACTACTTGTCGACGTTCCACACCATGCGCGACCACCTCACGCAGATCGTGCTGACAGCAGGAACAGGTCTCGACAGGATAGGTAACCAGCTGGTCTGGAGTGCTGACCTGCATCAGGGTATTGCCCTCATGTCCCGATTGCGCCCCCGGTTTCTTGCCGCTCTTCTGCCGCAAGCTCTTTGTCTTGGGTTGCCGGGCGAAGCGATCGGAAGAAGGAGGCAGATGGCTATTGTGGCTGTCTTTGGACAGACGGCTCTCCAACTGCTTGACTTGCGTGCTCAGTTGTTCTACCTGCGTTTTCAGTGGCAACAATTCTGCTACCAGAGCACGAAGCGTGGCATTTTCTTCCCGAAGGGTGGTGTTTTCTTCTCGAAGCGATTGGAAGTCGTCTTGCATCATGTCTTTACTCTACTGTTTTCTTGCCGATTTGGCAAGGGTTCTAGGAGACCTGAATAGTTACGTCAAATAAATGGCCACAAGCACTTCGACATTGGTCGGCCTCGATATCTATCTCGAACGCGCTGCCCAGGGAGATCTGCTCGCGCCGCGTGAAAACCCCCCATCGCCATTACCGTTTGCCCATCTTCTTCTCTAACCGTGCCTTGTTATCGCGTACCCAAGTATTATTCGGGTCAAGCTCCAATGCACGGGTATAATCGCGCATGGCCTGCTCGTATTGCTGCTTGTTGTAGTAGGCATAGCCACGATTGATGTAGGCAAGAGCATACGTGGGGTCCAGCTCTATCGCTCGGCTATAGTCGATGACGGCTTCCTCAAAGCGTTTCGCGTTGTGGTGTGTATTTCCTTCCTCAA
>DAICZM010000072.1 GCA_027311145.1 Ktedonobacterales bacterium | reverse complement strand
GCTGTTGTGAGGCAGTAAAGATGAGCGTGAAGAGGGCGAAGGCTGTTGCCAGCGCGAGCAGGAGCGTCATACGTGTTGCCTGCTGCGGAGCGCGTGACATCTGGGCGAGAGCCAGCATTGAAGATGCCCCGCGACTGCGGGCCGCCACCCTCGCGCTTGCACGCAAGAGAGGCGAGAAAAAGCGCAAGAACAGCAAAACAATGGCAAGCAGCAAGAAAAGCGGGGCGATTAGTGCTAGTGGTGTCGCAACCAGTGTGTTTGTTTGCGTATTGAGCAGATTGCCAATGCTGGTGATATAGAGCGAGACGACATAACCAAGTAGAGCAAGCAGAGCGGCAATCAGGTCCAGATTGAGACGAAGCCAGAGCGGGCGGTACGTCGAGCGTGCTGTTTCGCGCCTGCTTGCCAGGACATCGAGACGCAGTGTGCGCGCCAGGGCGATTGCGAGAGCCAGGATTGCGATCAGTGCAGCAAGTAGGCCATAGGGCGCGGCTTGAAGAATGGCCTGGAGAGGAGCCTGGGTGATCGCGTCGAGCGCGTTTTGCGATGTGGCAGGGAGAATCATGCGTGCAACGAAAATGGCGAGCAGCAGTGCTAGTGGTAGGCCCGCACAGAGAGCCAACGCGCTTAACACGATGCTTTGTGTGAGCAGCGAACCGAAGACTTGCTGTCCGCTTGCTCCGCGACTGCGCAGCATGGCGATAGTTGATAACTGACGATCAATCAGCAGGTCTGCCATCAGCGCGACAAAGAAGAGCAGCAGTGCAACAATCTGAAGCACGAGAATGGTTACGGGAATTTGCTGCACCGCCATGCGACTGCGATACTGGTCAAGGATGCTTTGTGCATAGAGTGAGCTAAAAGTGACGCCACTGAGACTGATTTTTTGCAGATAAGGGGCAGATAGTGTCGCGGCATTGGCGTTTGCATTTTGTATCTGATCATTACGATGAGCGATATTGGCTTGCAAGGCATTGAGTGCAGCGATCAAGTCGGTGAGTTGGGGCGCACTGATGCGTCGTGGGTCAAGACGGTAAATCCAGGACTGGCTATAGCCCTGGGAGGTGAAGAGCGTGGAGCTATGATAGTGAGCTGTGATCTGCTCGCTGCTGTTGAGCAGGCCAGTATTGGAGACAAGCAGGCTGGAGAGCGTCCAGGGACTTTCTGGGAGTGGATCGTAGTTCTGTCCTTGCCAGAAAGGATCGTGGGCAAGTGGCTGAAAGAGGCCAACGATGTTGATTGCTAGCGGTGCGCTAAAAAATTGCGTGGTGTTCAAATCGTTGATACTTGTTGTAAACGAGAGTTGCAGGGTGAGTGTTGAGCCAACTTGCACGTGCAGTTGTCGTGCTGTCGCGGGCGTGAGGATCGCTTCTAGCGCGCTCGTGCTAGTGTTTGCGGGCAACCTACCCTCAAGCAGTGTCGTATGAGCGAGAATCTGCGGGATATCATAGCTGTACAGATTGGCTTGATCGCCTGGATGGTTAGGAACGGGTTGCGTCACGGTCAAACCTGCAAGTTGCGTGGCAAGGATAGGCTGTGTGGAGAGAGAGCCATGCAGAAAATGTTGAAAGAGCGGGTCAAATTGTTGTTGAATGCTGTTAATCTCGCTGCGAGAAATGGCCTGCGAGCTTGTGGCAAACTGAAGTTGCGCATTGGTTGCTGGTGTTGTAAGCAAGTCACGCAGGCCAGCCGTTGTGGTGACAAGTGAAAGCAGCGGAGCTAGCGTGAGAATGACGATAGAGGCAAGAATACCTATACCGGTTAAGAAAAGCAGGAGCCAGTCTTGCCGCCATCGCCAGAGCGCGAGTGTAATAGCGGGCAACGCCTGCTGGCCTTGAGTCGGACGGCGTGTGCGCGTTGTGGTTGATGGTGTGACAGGCGTTGTATTGTTGCTGGTAGCCATGATAACCTCTTCTGTTAGTCCTCATTCAGGCGTAGTGTCTGACTGATCGATGGTCGGGTGATTGCACGAACCATCAGGCCGAGTGCCCCAAAGCAGGTCAGTAGCAGCAGCAAAAGCGTCAGACCAAGTGTTGATGGGATGACTAGCTGTGATGGAATGGTGTGCTGCAAAGCATAGAAATCCTCTGGTGTCAGCGAGTTTAGGACGCCAGAGGCGGTAACGCTATTGAAGAGCAATGTTGGTATGGTCGTCAATGCGAAAAGCGCGCCGAGCAAGATGCCGAGGATCAGGGCAATGCTGTAGATCAGGGCCTGCTCCCAGAGTAGTACGCTAGCAAGTTGGCGCGGTGTTGTTCCCAGGGCGCGCAAGACTACAAAACCACTCAGGCGTGTATGCACGTTTAATAGCGAGGCGAGCAGGTCACCCAAGAGCGCGAAAAGTAGTACGGTCCATGTGCCCAGGAGCAGAATACCTGCCAGGTTGACGTAGAGTGGATCGCTCTGCATCCCCACGATCAGAGCGCGGCGGTCGACAAGGTTAGTCAGAAAGTATTGTGATTTCTGTAGTGAGTGGCGCGCTGCCGTAATAGAGCTTGCATCGTTGCCACTGCGCAGCCAAAGTGTATTAAATGGCAAACTCTGTGTTGGCCCAACAAGGGCACTATCATGCTGATAAACCGCGTTGTAGGTACGATAGTCGAGTAAAATGCCACCCTGTGGGGTAAGTTGATTGCTGCCTGCATCAGCCTGATCGTCGTTGACGGTTGGAATATTGTGAAGAATGCCGATCACGCGGCAGTTCAGGCCGCTATTGGCAATCGCGGTAATCGAGACGGCCAGCGATGAACCAATATGCAGATGAAGCTGTTGTTGTGTTATATCATCGATAAAAACGGGCACGACATCCTGTGCG
This sequence comes from Ktedonobacterales bacterium, assembly GCA_027311145.1. Classification (GTDB taxonomy): domain Bacteria; phylum Chloroflexota; class Ktedonobacteria; order Ktedonobacterales; family Ktedonobacteraceae; genus DTNP01. The sequence continues at coordinate 11,796 of DAICZM010000072.1, read as the reverse complement.
ATGGCCTGCTGTCTTTGTGAACGCAGTTGAGCCATCAAGGATGCGAGCGGCTGCGCGGAGAATTGGGGCTGCCAATAGCCGACGCTGGCAAAGGTGTTGGCATCGACTGCGCGCACCTGAATTAACAAATTAGTCGATGTGCTGGAGGTAACGCCCTGTCCCACGTAGCCCGCGCTTACCGCCCGGATGCCGGACAGTGGGCGGTAGCGTGCCAGCATATCATCCAGCGTCCCTTGTGTGTCTATTGGGTTACTGTTGCCGCTGAAGTCCGCACCAACGAAATAGTTGGCGAGATCAACAGCGTGTTGGGCTTGCGAAGCCGTGAGGATCAGTGAAAAGATTGTGAAGGCGATAGCCACGGCTAGCAGTACGATCATGCGCACGCTCTGCGTGGGCTGACGGGCTGTTTGCGTGAAAGCCAGCAGCGAGGATGCACCGCGTCCATGTGCCGCGAGGTAGGACAGAAGCTGTAAGAAGAGTGGGAAGAGGCGTAAGAAGAGGAAGAGTAGGCCGAGTATAAGAAAGAACGGAGCTAACAGTGTCAAGGGCACGCTGATTAAGGCCTGGCCTTGTGTGCCGATAACGGCATTGACGGAGCCGAGGTAGAGCGAGACGCCAGCACCAGCAAAGGCCAGCAGAGCCGCGATAATATCTAGATGCAGTCGCCGCCAGAAGGGTTGGCGCGTGTTGCGTGCGCTGGCTTGTCTGAGCGAGAGGACATCCATCTGCGCGGCTCTTCTTAGCGCGAGAGCCATCGTGATAAGAGCAATTGCCGCTACCGCCAGCGCATAGCCACTAATTTGTGCTAGTACCGTGAGTGGTTGACTCAGCAGCGTGGTGAGGACGCTTTGCTGCTCAATGGGCAATGCCGCCTGCGCCATAAACATCACCAACACGGGAGCCAGGGGGATGCCAATCAGGAGTGCCAGCAAGCTGATACCGATGCCCTGCGTTAAGAGTGCGCCAAAGACTTGCCCACTGCTCGCACCACGGCTGCGCATCATTGCAATGGCACTGGCCTGACGCTCAACCAGCAGATCAATGACAATACTGACAAAAAGCAAGAGCAGTATAATGATTTGCAGCGTCAAAATGAGTGTGGGAACGTTTAAGAGGGCGATGCGCGTGCTATACTGCTCCAGATTGCTCGCTGTGTTCGCGGTTGGCAGTACATCACTGCTGAGGTAGACGCCAAGTAAGTAGAAGGGTGGCTGAGCTTCAGTTTGGTAGATTGGTGTGGTATTGTCTTGCTGAAGATTGCCGTAGGTTGCTGTCAATGCGCTTTGCAGCGTGGTGAGATGATGGATAAGATCGCTCAGATTGCTACTATTGATCTGTGCTGTATCGAGCTGATAGATAGCGGCGAACGTAAAGGGATCGAGTGAATAGAGCGCGGTCAAGTGCTGTTGTGTGGCTGCTTTGTCGACAATAGTGAGATAGTTATCGCTAGGGATAAGAAACGTATAAAAGAAGGTTGGGAACGGTTGACCAGGGAGATTGATATGATCGGGCTGAAAGTTCGAGCTATTCCAATAGACCTCCTGCGGCGTGGGAACCTGGAAGAGACCAACAACCTTGATGGTGAGCAAGAGGTTCGCATTTGGCAAAGGCAGATTGGGATCGCTTGGCTGTTGTAGGCTGGTAAGATAATACTGGCTCACGGTAAAGGTTGAACCAGTGGTAGCGTGAAATGCCAGAGCTGTGTCGGGTGTTAGCAGCACCTCCAGCGCGTTAGGATTGGTGCGTGGCAGGCGACCCTGTAGAAGCCGAATGTGCGCTCCAATCTGGCTGCTTGTTGTACCTGTGAGTGCGAGCTGATAGCTGCCAGCAGGGATGTTGGTCGCGGGGCCAGTGACAGAGAGGCTTGAGGCAGTAAGTAGCATCGAATGGATTGGGCTGAGATAATGGCCTAGATTGTGCTGAAAGATCGGGTCGAGCTGCTGCTGCATGCCCTGTTCGATGCTGGTAGACATACCGGTGTGCTGGCTGGTAATTGTCAACGCAGAGTTGCGCGGCGCGCTATCAAGCAGGTTGTGCAGGCCTGCCGTGACTGTTACAGTACTAAAGAGTGGTACGGCACTGGCGATAGCAACGGCGGCGATAATGCCCAACATGGTCACAAGCAGGAGAAACCAGGTACTACGGAGACGCCAGAGGGCAAGCGTGGTAACTGAAAAATTAAGCGCACGATGTGTGTGTTCATTGATAGATTGCCTGGCATGGTATGGCGGAACCTTGGTGGCACGGGCCATAAAAATACCTCGTTTCTAATGCGTAATTATTAGCGGAGGATGGCAATGCTATCATAGCAGGTTGGCAGAGATCAGGCAACCTGCTAGATAATACGCCCTTGCGCTATTTTTTGTCACAGCGTGCAATGCTTTGCTTATGCCAGAGGACAGCAAAGCTAGGGAAAAGGGCATTGTTGGGGCATGGACACGGATGCGATATCGCCTGCATATAAAATATCACCGTCAAGATGCAAATTTTGCTGTTTGCGTGATTTTATTTGCCAAAAGTATTGCAATTTTCAAAAATCTATGATATTATTGCTTTGTAGTTGGTAATAAATATCAAACGAATAGAGAAAATTGCGATTCACGAAAGGGGCAAGATCATGGGACCACATCTGTTTATCCGGGAATATCTCCTGGCGCAACATCGGCAGGAATTGCAACACGATATGGAACAGCAGCGCATCCTGCGAGCATCTGGTGTATCTATAGGTGGTATGCGCCATATTATGGCTTCGCTGGGTACAGTTCTGATTGCTGTTGGACAATCCTTGGAATGCCTGGAGAGGCGCGAACATCGCTGTCAAAGATCATCACGGCCTGATGCCCAAACATCCCTATCAGGCTCCCTACATTTGTAGGAACCGAGTGATCTTGTCCATACCTACTAGTGTACCTATCAACTATTGAGGAGAAACACATGCATCCATTGATTACGCGGGATCCAGTAAGTGGTGGTGAATTGATCGTGACGCGCCTGGAATGCCCAGAGAGCGGTATTGTGATCGAGGGGCGTTTTAGCCTGGGTTGGATTGGGCGTTTAACTCGTGAGCAGCTTGAATTTGTTGAGCTAATGGTAAAGTATCGCGGCAACATACAGAAATTAGCGGCGGAAATGAATATTGCCTATAACACGGCGCGCAGCCGTCTGGACGAGATTGTGACTGCTCTGGGCGGTGTACCTGAGAACGATGGGCGCGTTGATCGACGTACCGTACTTGATCGTCTCGCGGCGAAGGAGATCAGTGTCGAAGAGGCTATGCGCCAGTTAAAAAGTGAAGTAGGCAGGTAGCAATGGCAGCATCAAAGGACGAACGTGATCGCATTTTACGCCTGATCGAGACGGGCAGGGTCACGGCAGAGCAGGCCGCACAATTGCTAGACACTCTGGAAACCTCAGAGCATGTGAGTATGCCGTTGAGTGCGCAACGCACCCGCGAGCGTGTTATTCGTGTGCGCTCCACAAATACAAACGCTCCTACGCACAAGGTTACGGTGAATGCGACACTACCGCTCAGTTTGTTGAAAACAGGCCTGCGCCTGGGTAGGCATTTTTTGCCCCAACTGGTCAGCAACGAGGTCACGGATCTGTTGCAAACGATTGAGACAGGGGCAAGTGGGCGTTTGCTGGACTTGCAAGACCTGGAAAAAGGCGAACGCTTTGAGGTTTTTGTTGAATAGACGGATTGAAATTGCAGAACAAGAGGATTGAGATACAATGGTAAGACAGATTTTTCCCGCAGAGCAGCAGCGTATTGTGATCGAGTCCGTGCAAGGTGATCTTGTTGTCTATGGTTGGGATCAACAGAATATTCAGATCGAAGTGGATGATGAGCAACCATCGGTGCAGCGTGAAGGTGATAGCTTGCTACTTGGTGTTTGCAATGGCGATGTCACACTCTCCGTCCCGTTTACCTGCACGTTAGTTGTCCAGGAGGTCGAGGGCGATGTGGCGATTGCAGGTGTGTCTGTGGTAGAACTACATGAGGTCAGCGGCGATTGTAATATCAAGAATATCCGAGAGATGGTCACTATCCATGAATGTGCGGGCGATGTAGAACTGGGGTCGATTGAAGGGGCGGTCGAGCTTGGCCACGTTGGGAGTGATGCCACGCTCAGTGCGGTCAGTGGGGCGGTTGAGTTGGGTAGCGTTGGCGGTGATGTAGTGTTGCGCATGGTTGATGGTCCTATTACGTTGAGTGATGTTGGCAGTGACCTCGTAATCGTCAGCGCGAGTGAGGTAACGGTGCAAAGTGTTGCCAGTGATCTGAATATCCAGGGCGGGATTGCGATCCTGCGCTGTGTGAATGTGGGTAGCGATTGCAAGATTCAGGGCAACGGCGATAGCCGTATCATGGTGGAGAATGTCGGCAGTGATCTCATCGTAAGTGGTGTCGTGAATCTAAGTGTGGAAAACGTGGGTAGCGATGCTAAAGTGCAGGGTGTTCAGCACGCGGAAATCGCGCTTGGCAATGTGGGCAGTGACCTGCAAGTGCTTGGCAATCATGCCGCCCTGGTGCGCGTCGGCAATATCGGCAGCGATTGTGATATTCGGCAAGTCTATGGGCAGGTTTCGCTTGGACATGTGGGCAGTGATCTCAAACTCACAGACATTGGCGGTAATGTGCAGATTGGCATGGTTGCCAGCGATGTGCAATGTAAAGGTATTCATAATAGTCTGGATGTTGGTACGATTGGCGGTGATCTCCAACTCAATGCCGACTTTCCTGCCGACAGTCGGATACGCGCAAGCGTGGGAGGCGATGCAATTATTGCCCTACCAGATGTACCCAACTTGAGTATACGCGCCCTGGTTGGTGGCAGCGTCTCTGGTCGCGCGGTGGCATCCTCTGGCGGACGCAATCAGCTCAACATGGTCTATGGTGATGGGTTGGCACAGCTAGAACTGACTGTCGGTGGCGATCTCGCCTTGCGCGGCGGCAGTTCTCCACGTATGAGCAATAGCAGCAGTAGTTCACGTGAAAGCTTTGACGTGGCAATGGCCCAGTTTGGCGTAGAGATGGGGCGTTGGGGTGCTGAATTTGGGCGCGAGATGGGTCAATTGGGGAGAGATTTGGGCCGTGAAATGGGTCAATTGGGGAAAGACTTGGAACATGAAATGGAGAAAAAGGGCGCGAAAGATGGTAAACAGCGCATTCATGTGCGCATCAATGACCGCGAATGGCGCATGGAGCCAGAACGCTTAGAACGCATCTTAGCGCAGGCCAGACGTGCAGCTGCCGAGGGCGTTCAGGGAGCATTAGAAGCAGTAGAACAGGCCCTTCATAATATGAGCATGCCTGTTCCGCCAACGCCACCAACGCCACCAACGCCACCAATGCCGCCAATGCCGCCAATGCCGCCAATGAGACCGATGAGACCAATGTCACCAATGCCGCCAATGCCACCGATGCCACCGATGTCACCGATGGGACCGATGTCACCGATGGGACCGATGGGACCGATGGGACCGATGAAGCCAATGGGACCGATGTCGCCAATAATGCCCGAAACATCGATGCAGTGGCAAAGCCAGTCAAGTGAGCCAGAACAGGTACAGCAAGAGCGTGCCGCTGCCGAAGTTCCCGCCGTCCCTGGAGCCAGTCGTGAGCAGGAACGTGAGGCTATTCTACGTATGATTGCCGAGGGGCGGATCAGCCCTGAAGAGGGTGATCTGTTGTTAGAAGCATTGGGATAATACGACATTATAGTGCTATATAGGTGAAAAAGAAAAAGAGGTATGATATGGAGCAGAGATTTGTCATCGGCAATACGTCTAGCATCGCCATTGCGCAATTGCGTGGAAATCTCGTCATGCGTCCCTGGCGAGAGCGTCAGATCAGTGTGGTCACGGAGGGAAGCCTTGCGGGACTCTACCAGGAGGGTGAAACAGTGTTCGTCACAGGTGGCGAGGGTGATGTAACTGTTTGGATGCCCAACACGCGTCCGGGCCTGAATGCTATCGTGACCAATGTGAGCGTCAAGGATGTTGAGGGGCGTGCCTATATTGAGGGTGCGGGCAACATTGAGGTCGCGAATGTGCGAGGTGGCGTTGAATTGATGCGCGTTGAGGGTAGTCTGAGCGCGCGTGATCTGCCATCAGTCACAGAGAAACGTGGTATTGGTGGCAATACGAGCATTGAGAACGTTTCAGGTGTCGAATTGAGCGCGGTGGGTGGTAATCTGGTACTCAAGCGCGTGGAGATTGTGACAACAGGAGCTGTTGGCGGCAATGTCGAGGCTGAAGCAGTCGGTGCGCGGCTGCAATGCGCTGCGATTGGCGGCAATTGCAGTATCGAGCGGAGTGCGCAGGCCGAGATTAGCGTGAATAACGTGGGTGGTAACTTGCAGATGAGCGGCGTTGCCAATATGCATTTTTGCAATGTGGGTGGTCATCTGCAATTGGAGGGACAATTTCTCGCAGGGAGTAACACACGCATCCTTGTTGGTGGGAGTGCAACGGTGACGTTGCCCGAACGCGCAAACCTGCATCTTCAGGCTATTGTTAGTGGACGTATCAGCGGCGAAGCTCTTGGCGCAGTCAAGGGTGGAAAATTTCTCAATGTTACGTATGGCGATGGTATGGCCCAACTGAGACTTACCGTTGGTGGCAGTTTGCGCCTGTTGGGCAATGTTGTACCGAGTAGTAGCAGTACGGGTTTGCCGTTTGAAGATTTCGGCTTTGGCACTGGCATGGGCGAGTTTGGCCGTGAGATGGCGAATCTTGGGCGCGAGATGGGCCAATTGGGGCGTGACGTTTTTTCATCCGTAATGGGGGCGCGCTCCATGCCCTTTCCAGGCAACATGCAAGGGGAGCGGCAGCCACGCGGCAAAAGTGGCGACGCTGCCGCGCGTGCCAAACGTCGCGAGACTATTCTGCGTATGGTTGCCGAAGGGCGCATTGCGCCCGAAGAGGCCAACCTATTGCTTGAAGCCATCGACGAATAAAGTGGCTCAGCGTCAAACGGTAGTGAGTACGTGCAGCATGCGCTCAATCTCGGCTTGCGTGTTGTAATGGACGAGGCCGATGCGCACCAGGCCACCACTTGCTGCCAGTCCCAGGCGTTCAATGACGGAGAGAGCGTAGAAATCACCGTCCCAGACGTAGATATTGGCCTTGTCCAGGGCGGCGGCAACGGTTTGCGGCGTGTGGCCTACCAGTGTACATGAGAAGGTTGGCACACGCTGGCTCATGCGTTGCGGGTCGGTGATGCCATAGAGATGCAGGCCTGGAAGCGCGCTCAAACCCTTGAGTAAGGCGTGATTAAGTTCCAGTTCGTAGGTCGCGATGGCTGTCATACCCTGTTTGAGGGCACGCGCGCGCGGTGAAAGCGATGTGGAAGCTTTAATGGGCAGCGGTTCGGCACTGGTTGTGCCAAGCCAGGCCAGGTATTCCAGCGCACCGAGCGTGGCGACAATCGACTCGAAGCTCTGCGTGCCTGTCTCGAACTTGTCGGGTGGCTCATTGCCCGCTGGACGCACCTTGTAGGCCGTGAGCCGATCAAGGAGTTCATATTTGCCATAGAGGATGCCGAGATGGGGACCAAAAAATTTATAGGCCGAGCAAGCGAGGAAGTCGCAATCAAGCTCTTGCACATCGATGGGACGATGTGGGGCATACTGCACTGCATCGATGTAGCAGAGTGCGCCCACACGGTGCGCCAGCTCAACTGCACGTTTGACATCGTTAATGGTGCCGACGGCATTCGAGGCATAGCCAACGGCGACCAGCTTTGTGCGTTCGGTGATGACTTGTGCCATCTGCTCCATGTCGAGCGTGCAATCCTCGGGATGAATTTCGACCCAGCGTACCTCGCAGCCTCGGTCTTGCGCGATGAGCAACCAGGGGGCGATATTAGCGTCATGGTCAAGGCGCGTGACGACGATCTCATCGCCCGGCTTGAGCAGGCGAGCGATGCTGCGACTGATGTGCATAGTCAGGCTGGTCATATTCTGCCCAAAGACGATCTCTGCGGGGCGGCGGGCGTGCAGGAAGTCGGCAACAGCTTGACGAGCCTCGGCGACAATGGCATCAGAAGCACGACTGGTGTGGAATGCTCCGCCTTGGTTAGCATTATTCGTCAGTAAATAATCCTGCATGCGTTCCATTGCCTCGCGTGCCATTTGTGTGCCGCCCGGGTTATCGAAAAAGATCGCGTTTGCGTCGGTGGCCAACGAGGGAAAATGAGAGCGTATGTTGTCTACATCGAACATGGAAACTTACCCTTTCGCGTGAAAAGATTGTGTTTTACCATGCATTATATCTTATTTTGTTGCTGCTGTTGCTGTTGTTGCTGGGTAAGTTGCTGCTCTTGCTCTTGTTCTTGCTCATGCTCGTAGCTATCAAGTGGGGATGGTTCCCAGACGGGTTCGGGAGCCATCTCTTCGCTCGGGGTGACGTTGAAAGGCGCGACTTTGACTGTCACGCTCAACTCGCTTTCGGCTTTGCCGCGAAAGACACCACGTGTAGGTGGCACATCGGCATAGTCACGCCCGATGGCAACGCGGATATGGCGTTCGTCGGCCAGGGTATTGTTAGTGGGGTCGAAACCAATCCATCAGAGGCCCGGTAGTAGAGCCTCGACCCAAGCATGGGTTGCCCCACTGGCTGAACGATCCTGACGCTGGTGAAAGAGGTAGCCACTGACATAACGGCAGGGAATACGCAGATCGCGCACAAGCGTAATCATGATGTGGGCAAAATCCTGACATACCCCACTCCTGACACGCAATGCGTCATCGATGGGCGAATCGACGCGGGTTGTCTTCGATGAATAGCCGAGGGCGTGATAGAGCGCGCTATTCAGATCGCGTAACACGGTTAGCGGATCTGCACGTCGTTCAACCTTGAGTTCATGGGCCAGGTCGTAGAGTAGGTTGCTGGGTGTGGCGAAATGGCTGGGCATCAAGCTATCCCAATAATCGTCGCTTTCTATCTGTGTGTCCAGCTCATCCCAGGCCTGTGGACTGAGCGTGTCTGGTAGTGGTGTCAGCTCGGTCACCTCCACAAAAGCCTCGGCGGTAATTGTGAGTTGGCTGTGATAGTTGGGGATGTTGAAGTGATGGACGCGATTGCCAAACTCGCCGCGATACTCTTGAATGCGGGAGCGTGGGCTGGTCGAGAGGCGAAAATCAAAGCAGTGTTGATTGCCTTCGCTGCGTGGTTGAATGCGCACCTCCATAATGCTTTCGCTAATTGGCGCGCTATAGCGGAATTTTGTAATATGACGAACAGTATAATGCATCGTTGCTCCCACACAGATCTCTAGTTAGCGCGCCGCGATAGCCGTTTCAATCGGATAGACAATGTATGCCTGATAGACGGCGTTGTGAATCTGAGCGCACTGGCGTTGAATATTATCCAGGTAAACATGCATATTGCCGCTAATAACCTCTTCAATGGGGTCATAGTCCAGGCCAGCCCGCAGACGGCCCACAAGTCGCTCCGCACGTCCGGGCGAGCGCGTGTTGGTCGATTTTGCAATGGCTTGCAGAGCGTTCTGCATCATTGTCGCTGAGAAACGCAGCGAGCGCGGGAATTCGGCATTGAGCAGCAGAAACTCAGCAATATTGGCAGGGCGAATTGCGGCGGTATAGACCTTACAATACGCTTCGAAGGCCGAACAGGAGCGCAACAGGCCCACCCAACTGAGGTAGTCAAGTGGCTCGTTATAATATTGCCCCTGCTCTTCCAGGAAGGCCGTGAAATGGATATCGAGCAGAGCGGCGGTCGCCACCATGCGTTCGAGGAAGCGTCCGACACGGATGAAATGCCATCCCTCGCTATGCGTCATCGTTGCGTCAGTAATGCCCTGAAAGAGATGCACGCCCTCTTTGACGCTAGAGAGAAACTTATGCGGTTCTGCATACCAGATATCTTCCATCGTGGTTCCGCGTACATGCAGGTAGAGGCGGTTGAGTTGTTCCCACATCTCTGAACTGATCTGCTCGCGCACCTGGCGGGCATTCTCGCGGGCCGCTTCAATGCAGGAGACGATAGAAGAGGTGTGTTCCATATTAAAGGTCAGCGATTGTGTGACGCTATATGCGTCAACCTCTTCTTCGTCAGTCAGGGCAGGCATGCGTAAGCTGCTCAGCAGGCGGTCCCAGCGTTGATTGGCGTCCAGGTTGGTCTGATCGAGCATCTGTGTCAGGTTGACATCGACAAGACGGGCGGTGTGTTCGGCCCGTTCCAGGTAGCGACTCATCCAGTAGAGGCTATCGGCAACTCGTGAAAGCATCGTCTATTTCCTCTCGCTTAGCTGTTCATCAACGGTGGTGGCTCTGCCAAGACCCAGGTATCTTTACTGCCCCCGCCTTGCGACGAGTTGACTACCAGGGAGCCACGCCTGAGGGCTACGCGGGTCAGGCCGCCGGGAATAATTGTCACTTTGTCGCCATAGAGGATAAAGGGGCGCAAATCGACGTGGCGCGGCTCGATCTGGTCACCGACGATGCACGCAGCTCGCGAGAGGGCCAGCGTCGGTTGGGCGATATAGTTGCGTGGGTTCAAGAGAATCAGTTGACGGAATTCTTCGCGTTGTGCTGCTGTGCTATACGGACCAATCAACATGCCATAGCCACCCGACTCGCCCACCGCTTTCACGACCAGTTCGTTTAAATGCTCCAGCACGTAGCTGCGCTGCTTCTCATCGTCTAGCAGATAGGTTTCGATGTTTGGTAGGATGGCCTCTTCACCCAAATAGTAGCGAATGATGGCGGGCACATAGGCATAGACCGCTTTATCGTCGGCAACACCCGTGCCAATCGAGTTGGCGAGGGCAACATTGCCAGCACGATAAGCATTGAGTAGCCCAGGAACACCGAGCGTGGAGTTGGAACGGAAAGCCAGCGGGTCGAGAAAATCGTCGTCGATGCGGCGGTAGATCACATCGACGCGGCGCAGGCCGCCAGTTGTGCGCATGTAGACAATATTATTGTGGACGAGCAAATCGCGTCCTTCGACCAACTCAATGCCCATCTGGCGGGCTAGGTAGGTGTGTTCATAATAGGCCGAGTTGTAAACGCCGGGGGTGAGCAGCACAATGACGGGTTCCGACCGCCCAGCAGGCGACAATGACATCAGCGTGCTGAGCAATGCTTGCCCATAATGATCGATAGGGCGCACGCCATAGCTACCAAAGAGCGAAGGGAAGACACGCTTCATGACCTGGCGATTGGCGAGCATATAGGAGACACCGCTGGGCACGCGCAGATTATCCTCCAGCACGGCAAACTGCCCACTGGGTAAGCGCACGAGGTCTGTGCCGGTGATGGCAACGTAGGTATCGTGTGGAACATGCAGGCCGCGCATCTCGCGTCTGAAATGGCGACAACTGTAGATCAAGGCACGTGGCACAACACCATCGGCGAAAATGCGCCCATCGTGGTAAATATCTTTAAGGAAGAGATTGAGAGCGGTGATGCGTTGTGTTAGGCCGCGCTCGATGGTATCCCATTCCGTATCGGTGATGATGCGTGGCAACAGATCATAGGGCCAGATGCGTTCGGTTCCTTCATCGTTGCCATAGACGGTGAACGTAATGCCCTGGTTCAAGAAGGCCGTATTGGCGGCTTGCTGGCGGGCATGCAGTGACTCGGCAGGCATTTCGAGCAGCCGATGATAGAGTTCTTGATAGGCGGGGCGTGGCCTCCCCTCGGCATCGAACATCTCGTGCTGCACGGTGAGCGACTTCGCGCCAGCGCGAGCAAGCCATTAGCGCACGAGCACGAGCTGGCCGGGCCGCAGCTCACGGCGAAAGGTAAGCGCCTGATGCACATC